>JAGLRQ010000076.1 GCA_023136205.1 Candidatus Auribacterota bacterium | reverse complement strand
GGAGGAATGGGAGTATGGTTGAAGTGGTTATTCCGGAACTCGGAGATGGTGTAGAAAAAGCGAAAGTTTCTTTCTGGCATTATGAAGAGGGTGATCAGGTTGAAAAAAATGCTGACCTGGTGGAGGTTGCAACAGATAAAGCGACATTTAATATTCCTGCTCCTGAATCAGGAATAGTCACCCAGTTAAATTTCAAGGAAGACGATGATGTTGAGGTTGGTGAGGTTATTGCGTTAATAGACGATACTCACGATGAATTTGAGCTTTCCAATGAAGAAAACGTGGAGAATGAGTATTAGAGAATGAGTGTACATTCAACGGCCATTGTTGGTAGAAATGTAAGGCTGGCGGAAAATGTGGAAGTTGGCGCTTACGCGATTATTGAAGGAGAAATTGAGATTGGAAGAGGTACGAAGATATATCCTCATGTTCACATCATGGGCTGTGGCGAGATAGGGGAAAATAATCTAATCCATACCGGTGCTGTTATAGGAGATGTTCCGCAGGATTTAACCTTTAGCAGCGTATCTTTTTCTTCATTTAAGATAGGCAGTGGGAATACTGTCAGGGAGATGGTAACCATTCATCGCAGTGCGAAAGAAGGCGGGATAACGAAGGTCGGCAGCAATAATTTCCTTATGGCATGTTCCCATATTGCTTATGACTGTATTGTAGGCGACAATGTTGTTATGGCAAATGCTTCGCTCCTTGCCGGCAATGTCCGGGTTTTTGACCAGGTGTTTATCTCAGGTGGTGTGGTAATTCATCAGTTTTGCAGGATAGGCCGGTGTTCAATGATTAGCGGCAACAGCCGTATTACTAAAGACGTTTCTCCTTTTTCAATGGTGGCAGAGCGTAATGAAGTTTACGGGATTAATGCGGTAGGGATGAAGAGAAACAATTTTTCAAAAGACGCGATAAAAGAGTTGAAAGAAATATATAAAATATATTATAAGAAAGGGGCAAATAAACATAACGCTCTGGAAAAAATAAAATCCCTGGGTTTTGTTTCTAATGAGACAAAAGAATTTATTGATTTTATAGAAAATTCCAAAAGAGGAGTTTGTTAGGAGATAATAAATTTTATTTAAAAAAGGGCTGGTATAAACCGGCTCTTTTTTTTATCCTATTACAGGGTGTGTTTTAATCGGGATCTGAGGTTGCAAATGAAAAATATACTAGTTTGTTATATCGTGAGAAATTCTGGACACCATAAGGCTGCTGCTATTCTGGAAAAAATAATTAAGGAAACCAATCCTGGTTTCAATGTAAAAATGGCAAACCCATTTCATCATACGAATCCTATTTTGTCAAAAGTTACCTTAAAAACGTACATGCGCATGATAAGAAGCACTCCTGATATCTGGCACTATCTTTATGATAATAAAAAGATCAAGAGAAAGACGGATAAGCTTTACAGCTTTTTCCATAAACTAAACATGGCGAAAATCAGTAAACTTCTTGATAAGTTTTATCCTGAAACCGTTGTATGCACCCAGGCCATACCATGCAGTCTTTTTTCCCATTTTAAAAAAGAAAAAGACTGCGGGATAAAACTGGTTGCCGTAATTACGGATTATATTATGCATTCCTACTGGCTGAATGATGGGGTTGATATATATTGTGTTCCGACAAATGAAGCTAAAGCGTACCTGATTGCGGAAGGGGTGGCTCCGGAGAAGGTACATGTTACGGGTATTCCTGTTGATGCATCCTTTTCAATAAAGATGGATAAGCAAAGGGCAAAAATAAAACTCGGCCTTCCTGTAGAGCTTCCTGTGATTAGTATAATGGGAGGAAGTTATGGGTTAGGTTCTATTGGTGACGTGATAAAGCATATGATAGACATACCGGCCAAACATTTTCTCCTTGTTATAACCGGCGGCAACAAAAAACTTAATGAGGGGCTGACCCGCAGTTTTGGCGGAAGGGAAAATATCAGGATTATCGGCTATTCTGATGAAATAGGGTTGATAATGGATGCTTCGGATGTTCTTGTTACTAAACCGGGCGGACTTACTTCTTCGGAGGCGATGGTGAAAGGGCTTCCGATGATTATAACGGACCCCCTTCCGGGCCAGGAAAAGTCTAATACCGAGTATTTGACTTCAAGGGAATCTGCTGTCCTCGCGGCGAACGCGAAGGAGGCTGCTGAACTTGCGGAAGAACTTATTACATCTGATTCAAAGTGTAAAAAAATATCTGAAAATGCGTTCAAAATCGGGAAATCTGAGAGTGCGTTTGAAATCGCGAAAATAGTTGAGAAGTTATGATAAAGATATTTTATTTTTCGTTATTGCATTTTCTCGCGTTTCGCCTGCCGAAGAAAGTGAGCTATGCCATTGCATGGTTTATCTCTTATTTGAATTTTGTGTTTAATTTTAGCACCAGAAAAGGTGTCATTTTAAATATTTCTGTAATGATGGAGTATCAGGGAAAGGATCCCAGGCAGGCTTGTGTGAAAAAAGAGATAAAAGCAATTGCCCGCGGGACGTTTGTGAATTTTGGAAAGTATCTTGTGGATTTTTTTGCCGCGGGTAAACTTAATAAAGATTTTTTAAAGGACAATGTAACTTTGGAGAAAATTGAAAGCATTGATGAAGCGCTAAGTCACAAGAGAGGGAGTGTTATTATCTCAGCCCACCTTGGCAATTGGGAACTCGGGGGGATTGTCCTTGCGCTCCTGGGGTATCCCATAAATGTTGTTGTCCTTCCTCATACCAATGAAAAAGTGAACAGTATGTTTGTAGAGAAACGGTTAAAACAGGGTATTAAAGTGATTTCCGTGGGGTACAGCGTCAGGAGGTGTTATGAAGCTTTGAAGAAGAATGAATTTGTAGCTTTGCTGGCAGACAGGGATACCACTTCTAACGGTGTGGAAAGGGTCTTTTTTGGCAGGAAATGTATTCTTCCCAGAGGCCCTGTTGATATGGCTGTAAGGACCGGTGCCGATATAACCTTTGGTTTTTTTGTCCGGGAAAGCGGCGGCAAGTACCGGTTTAATTTTGACGGCCCTATAATTACGGGAAAGGGTGTAACGAAAGATGAGCTATGGGAAAAGATTATAAATAAGATGCAGGAGCAGATATTGAAGTATCCTGACCAGTGGTTTGTGTTTTATCCCCTCTGGCCTGAACTCGGTACCTGAGAGCGGACAAAATGAAGATTTGCGCGATAATTCCGGCTTATAATGAGGAAAAAAATATCAAAAACCTTATTATTGATGTAGAGAAGTTTTGCGACAGGGTTCTTGTTATTGATGATGGTTCAGGGGACAGGACAGCCGAGGAGGTCAGGAAAACCGGTGCGGAGATGATCAGGCATGAAACGAATAAAGGCAAAGGGAATGCTGTCTCAACAGGATTTGCGCGTGCAAAAAAGATGGATATTGATGCGGTTGTTCTTATGGATGGAGACGGCCAGCATGATCCGGGAGATATAGAAAATCTTGTTTCTAAAATGGAACAGACTAAAGCCGACATAGTTCTTGGGTCAAGGATGAATAATCTTGAGAACATGCCCCTTATTAGAAAATTGACCAATAAATTTATGTCGTGGCTCCTGGGACGTTTTACAGGAGTAATTTTTGAGGACAGCCAATGCGGCTTTAGATTGGTGAAGAAATCTGTTATCGAAAACATCAATTGTGTAATGAGCAGGTTTGAAATTGAATCCGAACTTATTATCAAGGCAGCCCGCGCGGGATATAAGATGGTGAATGCTCCTGTAAAAACGATATACGGTGAAGAACGGAGTAAAATCAGGCCTTTAAGAGATACGGGAAGGTTTATAAAATTTATGTTTTTGATGATACTGGATAGAGGCCGTGGTGAAGGAAAATAATTTTGAGCAGTCAAGGCGTGACATGGTTGAAACACAGCTAAAAAGAAGGGGAATAGATTCTCCAAAAGTGCTTGAAGCGTTTTTAAATGTTCCTAGAGAAAATTTTATTCCTGAAAAAAGTAGAAAATATGCGTATAATGATTCACCTCTTCCGGTAGGATACGGGCAGACGATTTCTCAGCCGTACATAGTTGCTCTTATGACACAGCTTCTTGAAATAAAGAAGAATGATAAAGTTCTTGAAATAGGTTCCGGCTCCGGCTACCAGGCGGCTATTCTGTCTTTTATCGGAGCGAAGGTTTTTTCAGTTGAGAGGATTAAGGAACTTAGAGAAATTGCCCGGAGCAATTGTGAAAATGCCGGGTTTACGGATGTTGCTGTTGTTGAAGGCGATGGAACTTTGGGATTTAAGGGACATGCGCCGTTTGACGCGATTATAGTGACAGCAGGAGCACCTTTTGTTCCAGACCCTTTAAAAGAACAGCTTGTAGATGGCGGAAGGCTTGTTATACCTGTGGGAAGTTCTTTTTTTCAGGATTTGCTGCGTATTAGGAAGATAAAAAATAAATACGAAGAAGAAAGGATATGCGGATGTATGTTTGTTCCTCTGATTGGAAAACACGGCTGGTCAAATTAATTTTATTTGCTGTTCTTGTTTCTTGCTTTTCCGGCTGCGTATGGGCTAGTGAGGAAGGAGGACTTGGCTACAGGCTGGCGGAAAAACTGCAGGCGAAGGGAATATCCCGGGAAATGGCTGTTGTGTTTATTTCCGCTTTACCCATTGTTGAGCTGAGAGGCGCGATTCCCGCGGCCCACCTCATGAAAATGAACCCGGTTAAAGCTTATGTTCTGGCGGTGCTGGGTAACATGATACCTGTAATACCGATAATATTTATACTGGGGCCTCTTACCAGATGGCTTTCAAAATATATTTTCTGGCAGAGGTTTTTCAACTGGTTTTTTAAAAGGACAAAGGACAGGGCATCCGTTGTGGAAAAATATGAAACCCTGGGCCTGGCTCTTTTTGTTGCGATACCTCTTCCGGTTACCGGAGCATGGACCGGATGCGCGGCAGCTTTTCTTTTTGAAATAAAACCTGTCCACGCATTTTTTGCTATATTGGGCGGCGTTTTTATTTCCGGTGCTATCATGACAATTATAAGCAGTTTGGGATGGATAGGGTTTATAATAGCTGTTGTTGTCCTTGGCGGGTTGCTGGTTAAGATTGTTTGGAATATAATAAGGATAAAAAAAGAATTAAACACAGAGCCTGCCTGTCTGCCGGGACACGGAAAAAACAGGAAGTAAACAGCTTTGTCGGGGCGTAGCGCAGTCTGGTTAGCGCGCAGCGTTCGGGACGCTGAGGCCCCCGGTTCGAATCCGGGCGCCCCGACCAGTTTTCTATAAAAAAGTAACGGAGAAAAATTTAACGCTTATTTTGTAAATAAGTTGCAAATTTTATGCGTAGCGAGTAAAATTTTGAGGATATTATATGATTAGAAGAAAATAATAAATTAGAATTTTAAATTTTTACCATTATGGCATTTAAAAGAGCAAACGTCTTTTTTTCAGGAATGGTTCAGGGTGTGGGCTTCAGGTTTACCGCGTCAAGGCTGGCTGGGCAGGCGGGGCTTGTCGGATATGTGAAGAATCTTCACGATGGGAAAGTTGAGTTAATGGTTCAGGGAAAAGAAGAAAAAATATCAGATTTAATTTATAATCTTAAAGAAAATTATTTTTCAGAATATGTAAGAGATGCTGAGGTTCAGTGGCTTGAGCCGGTTGGCATCTATAAAGATTTTAGTATAGTATTTTAAACACGGGGAGTTTTTCGTGACATCTAAAATAATAACCATTGCAAAGACGACATTTTTAAATGCTCTGAGGAAGAGAGTTTTTCAGATTATTTTTATTTTTGGGGTTATTATTATATTGTCTACCCAGTTTTTCACGTTTTTTACATTTGGCGAAGAAATTAAAATACTTAAAGATGTGGGAATGGCTGGGATAACCTTTTTCTCGTTGATAATCTCTATTGTTATTGGTTCTTCCCAGATTCAGTCTGATCTTGAGAAGAAGACGATATACACTGTTTTGTCTTGTCCTGTATCGCGGAGACAGTATCTTATAGGAAAGGCAATCGGGGTTATCTGTTATGTTACGTTTGCTATACTGTTGCTCTCACTCGTTTTTTATATTGCACTAAGCGCTAAAACTTATTCTATAGAGAAAAAGGTTGGTGAAGAAGCAAGGTTTGGTTTTGCGACATTTGCGTATAACGTCGAACTTTTAAAAGGCATATACCTTATTATTATTAAAGGGGGAATCCTTGTTTCTCTGGCTATTCTCTTAAGTATGTTTTTTCATCAGACTTTTAATATTATCGCGTGTTTTCTGATCTATATAGTGGGGCATCTTACACAGATAGCCGGTAACCTGGCTGAGTCTGGAGGTAAGGTTATTGGTTTGATAATGTTGGGTTTCTATTACTTGTTTCCGAACTTTGAATTTTTCAATATCTCGGATTATATAGCTGTTGGGAAAATTATATCTTTTAGATACGTTTTTACGGTCGGTGCCTATGGGATATTATATTCGGTTATGTTAATTTACATAGCATCGGAACTCTTTTCAAAAAAGGAAGTGTGATATGGATCATGTAATAGAAATAAAAGGATTGAGGAAAGTCTACCGTGATTTTTGGTACAGGCCGAAAGTTATAGCGATTGATAGATTGGATATGGAAGTAAAAAAAGGAGAAATATTCGGGTTTCTTGGCCCGAACGGCTCGGGAAAAACCACAGCATTAAAGTTGATGCTGGGGCTTATATTTCCAACCTCCGGCAAAATACGTATTCTAGGTAAGGTTCCTACCGATGTAAGAATAAAGGAGCAGATTGGATATATGCCGGAGGAGTCTTATCTGTACGGGTTTTTAAATGCGGATGAAACCCTTGATTTCTATGGAAAGCTGAACGGGATACCCCGGGCCAGGAGAAAGGAAAGGATTGAAAAGGTTCTTGATATTGTTGGATTAAAACATGCGAGGAAGAGAAGGCTTTCGGACTATTCAAAGGGTATGTCGAGAAGGATAAGCCTTGCCCAGGTTTTGCTTAAGGATCCGGACTTGGTCCTTCTGGATGAACCTACAATAGGCCTTGACCCTGTAGTTTCCCGGGAGGTAAAGGATGTGATTCTTGGCCTTAAATCCGAAGGTAAGACTGTTGTCTTATCTTCGCATCTTCTTTCTGAGGTTCAGACGGTTTGTGACAAAATAGCAATCCTTTGTGAGGGTAAATTGATTAAAGAGGGTAATGTTGATGAGTTGCTTACGGTAAACGGCGAAACTGAAATTGTAGCTTCCGGTTTGAAACAGGAAGATATCAGCAGGATCAAAGACGTTATAAGTTCCTCGGGCGGGAAGTTTATTTCTTCGGGGCATCCTAAAGAAACGCTTGAAGGCCTGTTTATAAAAAGTATTAAGGAAAAACAGGAGAGTAAAAGCAATTGAGGAAGATAGGTTTTTCGGTAATTTATTTTGTGCTGGTAAGTGTAATCTTTATATTAAATTACACTTTTGAGCATACGGCAATGGTATCCTATTCTTTTTGGAATATAACAAGGGCGGTACTGCTGATTTTTGCAGTTATTGTATTTCCCCTGCTTAATAGAAGAATATATTCTATTGCCGTGACTGTGTTGAAAGAGGAGTTAAGAAAGAAAACCCTTTATGTAATCTTTATTTTTGTGGCGCTTCTTGTATCGCTGATTCATGTGTTCGGGAAAATTGCCCCGGCCAATCAGCATGTTTTTGTTGGTGAAATGGGCCTTTCAGGGATTACTCTTTTTGGGCTTCTTTTCGGGGTGTTTATGTCTTCCACTGCTATGTACAAGGAGATGGAGAAGAAAACCGTTTATGTTCTATTGTCTTATCCTGTAAGCCGCCAGGAAATTGTGATGGGCAAATTTATAGGCAATATGATTTCTATCCTTCTTTTTTCATTTTTGCTTTCACTGATATTCGTGGTTTCATTGTTGGTAAGATTTGGCCCGATTAATTCGGTAATTGTATATTCCTGTTTTGCTCTGATGCTGGAATTCGTTGTTATAGTGGCAATTGCAACAACCACTTCAACTATGCTCTCATCTACTTCCAATATAGTGTTTGTGATTATTATTTTTCTATTGGGACATATGACAGAGAAGATAACACATATTGCCTCCAGGCTTGAGGCACAGAGACTCAAAGAAGCTGCCGAGGTATTCGTGAGAGTCCTCCCTGACTTTAAAAGATTTGAATTTAAAGATGCTCTTTCGCTGGGAACGGTTATAGAGCCGTCAGTTATTATAGCTTCTTTGTCCTATGCTCTTTTCTATTCCGCTGTGGCGTTAATTATTGGCATGTTAATATTCAGGCGAAGGGAAGTTGACAGACTGTGAAAATGTTAAGGATAGTATGGATTGTTCTGGTTTTGGCAGTATTTGTAATTTGCCTTTATTTTTTGCAGAACGGTTTCAGGTTAACTCCTGACATTGGGATTAAGGGGATTAATGAAATACGTGTGGAGGAAAAACTTCACAGCCGCATATATCTGCATCCCGGACAAGAAATTACCGGTATGCTTTTAGGCGGGTTCAGAGGTATTGCTGCTGACATTTTATGGCTTCAAATTGATGAGTACTGGCATCACGGCCAGTGGTACAAATGCCTGCCTCTTTATAAGACTATAGGTTTTTTGCAGCCCAATTTTCTTAATGTATGGATACTGGGAGGGTGGCACGCGGCTTATAATATTTGTTACCAGGCAGGGGTAAGTCCGCGCAGGACTGTTCAAGAGAGGATGAGAGACCAGCATTTCTGGATTGCGCAGGGCCTTGATTTCCTTAAGCTGGGGATAGAGAACAATCCTGATGTTTACAATATATATTTTGAAACAGGATGGACTTATTTCAATAAGGTGAAAGATTTTAAAGAAGCTGCCGGATATTTCGCTGAGGCGGCGCGATTTGACTGCCCCTCTTTTGTCTCGAGAATGTATGCCCATGCTCTTTATGATTCCGGCGATAAGGAAGCAAGTTTCCATGTGTGGAAGAATCTGCTGGCAGAAGTTGATGAAAAAGAAAAAAAAGAACCGCTTAATAATAAGGATCTGACTCATAAAAAGGTTGTAGAAAAATTTTACAATCGAAGAAAAAAAGAATTAGGCAAGAGCCAATGAAGATATGCCTTCTTGGTGATATTCATGGTAACCTGGAAGCTTTACACAGGGCTATGGAGGAAATTAAACAAAAAGGTGTTGATAAGGTGTACTTTCTTGGCGACCTTGTCGGTTATGGCGCGGATCCCCGTGAATGTATCACGATAGCCAGAGAAAACTTTGATATTGTTATAGCCGGTAACCACGATCTTGCTGCTTCAGGTGTTCAGGATTATGCTAATTTTAATCCGCAAGCTGCTGCTGCTGTGATTTGGACTTACAACAAGCTTGATCCTGGAGAGAAGGAATATCTTTCCTCACTCCCGATGGTGTATGAAGAAAATGGTTTTACCCTTGTTCACGCGTCTCTTCCAAAGCCTGAAGAATGGAGATATTTATTTAGTGAAGAAGAAGCCGCGAGTACATTCAAACATGCTAACGCAAAAATAGTTTTTGTAGGGCATTCACATATTCCGATGGTTTTGGAAGTAGGGGATGAAATTGTAAAAAAAGAAATCATCCCCGCCATGAAGTTGAATAAAGAGTCAGGATATATAATTAACGTGGGTTCGGTCGGACAGCCGAGGGATGAAGATTCCAGAATTTGTATGGTTTTTTATGATACCGAAACTATGCTTCTGGAGTTCAGGAGATGTGAATATAATTTTAAGGTTGCACAAGATAAGATTATTAATGCGGGTTTACCGGAAGTTTTGGCTCTAAGGCTTGGGTTTGGCAAATGAAAAAATTCTTATTCTACTGGTTTCCCACAATTGTCTGGGCATTATTAATATTTGTTTTTTCATCTATCCCTGTTTTTCCAAAAGCGCAATGTGCCCCTGCTTTTCTTGATAAGGTGGTGCATTTCGGTGAATATTTTATTCTTACGATGCTTCTCACAAGGTCGCTTATTTATTCATATAAAATAAAGAGGAAAGAATTATGTTATCTGGCGCTGGCTATTGTGTTTTTGTATGCTTTTGTTGATGAAGCCCATCAGTTTCTGGTTCCTCCAAGAAAGCCTGATTTTTTGGATTTTGTATCGGATGTAATTGGTTCTGCTTTTGGAACCATAATGTATTTTTTTCTGTTCCTGAGGAAAAAGTAAGAATGAAAAAACCACAGAGAGGCCTTACTTGGCCGGAAATTTATGACGGAAGCTTATCCGAGATTAAAAAAGAAATTGAAGAGTTAAGAAAACAGATAGAGTACCACAACGAAAAGTATTATGTTGATGCAGCCCCTGAGGTATCAGATAGAAAATATGATAAGCTGTATGCCCGTTTAAAAAAGCTTGAGCAGAAGTATCCACAGTTTGCAAGCAATGATTCTCCTACACAGAAGATTGGCGGAAGGCCGATTACCCTGTTTAAGAAAGTAAAACATTCTATTCCGATGTTGAGCATTGAGAATACTTATTCTGAAGAGGACGTAAGAGATTTTGACAAGAGAGTAAAAAAGATGCTTGAGAGAAAAGATGTCGAATATGAGGTTGAGGTTAAGATAGACGGTGTTTCTGCTTCTTTGAGGTATCAGAGTGGTAATTTGGTTCGGTGCCTTTCCCGCGGGGACGGGACTTTTGGGGAAGATATAACCTCTAATATGGTTATGGTTAACGGTGTTCCCGAAAAGCTTAAACGTGCTGAGAAGATAGATGTGCTTGAAGTTCGTGGTGAAGTTTACATGGAGAAAAAATCATTTGAGGCTATCAATGAAAACTTGAGAGGGAAAGAAGAGGCATTCGCTAATCCGAGAAATGCGGCGGCGGGTTCTTTAAAGCTTAAGAACTCGAAACAGGTAAAGGAGAGGAACCTGAGATTTATAGCTCATGGGATAGGCGAAGTTACGGGTTTTCCCGCGGATAACCAGTATGATTCAATGAAAGAATTAAAAAGGGTTGGGTTTAATATAGGCCCCTGTCTCGCGAAAGCCGGTTCTATTGATGAAATCATGGAGCTCTGTGGATACTGGGAAGAGAAAAAAGAAACTATTCCGTTTGAAATAGATGGCATGGTTATAAAGGTAAATGTTTTTAAGGATAGAGAAATTCTCAGCTTTACGGCAAAATCACCCCGCTGGTGTTTTGCATTTAAGTTCGCGGCTGAACAAAAGGAAACAAGCGTCCTTAAAATTGAAACAAGTGTAGGAAGAACGGGCAGGATTACCCCTGTTGCTGTTTTGAAGCCCGTTTGGCTTTCGGGAAGCGAGGTAAGCAGGGCAAGCTTATACAACCAGGATGAAATTGATCGTCTTGATATAAGAGCAGGCGATAGAGTTATCATTGAAAAAGGAGGGGAAGTTATTCCCAAGGTTGTAAAAGTTCTTAAAGGCAAAACATCTGGCCGTGACAAAAAACTGCGGAGGTTTAAAATATCCGATACTGTTTGTCCAAGTTGCGGATCTGCATTATCGAGGATACAGGATGAGTCGGATTATTTTTGTGAGAACGCTAAATGTCCTGCTCAGCTAAAAAGAAGGATTCAGCATTTCGCATCCAGGAATGCGATGGAAATAGAAGGCCTGGGGAAATCTTTAGTAAGCGTCCTTGTTGATAAAAAAATGGTGCGTGATTTTGCGGACATATATTATATTAAAAAAGAGGATATAGCCGGCCTTGAGAGGATGGGTGAAAAATCTGCCGGAAATCTTATTAGTGCTGTAAATGCGAGCAAAAACAAGCCTTTTAGAAAGGTTCTTTATGCTCTTGGCATAGGACACCTGGGAGAAAAAAAATCCGAAATATTTGCTGAGCACTTCAGCAATATTGAAAGACTTGCAGGGGCAACTGAGGATGACCTTGAAGATGTTTATCAAAGTGGCGAGGTTATAGCCGAATGTGTTGTTGATTATTTTAAACATTCTCAGAATATCGATGTTATTAAAAGGCTAAAGAAAGCAGGGCTGAATTTCAAAGAAGAGAGAGATACTTCAGGTTACAAGGAAGAGTTTATGGGTAAAACTTTTGTGTTAACGGGAACACTTGTGAATTATACAAGAAGAGAAGTAGAGCATCTTATAAAGCAAAGAGGCGGAAAAACCTCATCCAGCGTGAGCAATAAAACCGATTACGTTATGTCCGGCCAGTTTTCAGGATCCAAGCTTGATAAGGCTAAGAGGCTCGGTGTAAAAATTATTGATGAAAAAACCTTTTCGAAGATGCTTTGAGGAGAATACATGTTTAAATATTTTCGTGTCGTCAATGGCCCGTTAGAAACAAACTCATATATTGTATTTTGTGATAAGACAAAAGAAGGCATCATCATAGATCCCTGTGCCGCGGATAAAATAGCAGATGCGGTGGATGAATCAGGAATAACACCGGTTATGATTGTAAATACACATTACCATGCTGACCATGTAAGCGGCAACAAGGCTCTTAAAGAAAAATATTCAATCCCGATTGCAATTCATTCAGATGACGCATCTTATCTAACTTCACCTCTGAATAATCTTGAGGGATATGGTTTAAAATCAGCGGGTTCTCCTCCCGCCGATGTTATCCTTTCGGATAGAGAAGTTGTGGCTTTTGGAGATATAAAATTAAATGTTATCCATACGCCTGGACATTCTCCCGGAGGTGTATGTCTTTACTATCCTCGGGAAGTTCTTTTTTCCGGGGATACTCTTTTTGCTATGGGTGTTGGCAGAACTGATTTACCCGGCGGCAGCGAGGATGCCCTGATTAATTCTATTAAAAGCCGTATTTTTAATTTGCCGGATGATGTAAAGGTTTTCCCGGGGCATGGAAGGGAAACCACCGTGGGAGAAGAAAAGAAGGGCAAGATATTTTGACAGGATTAAAAATAAGAAATGAAAGATAATTTCAAAATACCGGTTGATATTGTAAGTGACGATGCTCATTCTCTTGTTATCCTGGCTAATGAGTTTTTGAATTATCTTATTGTGGAGCGAATTCTTGCGGACAATACGATTAAAGCTTATAAAAGTGATCTTAAAAAATTTATAATTTTTCTGAATGAAAAAGGCATGACGGATTTTAATTTATGCGCCCGGGAAAATATAACTAAATTCTGCCTTCGTGAAAAAAACAGCGGCAATTCTGCCGCTTCCATAGCGAGAATACTTGTGGCTATAAAGATGCTTTTTAAGTTTCTTGTAAGAGATAAATATTTAAAAAAGAATGTGGCGGAGATAATTGAGTCGCCGCGGATGTGGAAAACCCTGCCGAATGTAATGAGTGAAAAAGAGGTTGCCGCGCTTCTTGCTTCTGTGAATGGGAATGATCCCAACAGCATCAGAGATAAGGCTATTCTTGAGCTGATGTATGCGACGGGGCTCAGGATATCCGAAGTGGTGAACCTTAAAATAGATAATGTTAATATGGGAATTGGATTCTTAAAGTGTGTTGGAAAAGGGGGAAAGGAAAGAATAGATCCTATAGGCAGGAAAGCATTATCGGCGGTAAATAAATATTTAACAAAATCCCGGCCGGAAATAGCACTTTCTTCGGGGAAACTTCCTCCTGCCGAATTATTTATTACAAGGTTTGGAAGAAAGTTTACTCGGCAGGGGATGTGGAAACTTATAAAAGAGTATACAAGACTGGTGGGTGTGAGGAAGAATATAACTCCGCATACGTTAAGACATTCTTTCGCGTCCCATATGATTGCTCATGGCGCGAACCTGAGGGCGGTTCAGGAGATGTTGGGCCATGTGGATATTTCAACAACCCAGATTTATATTCATGTTGATAAAGCCAGGCTGAAAAGCATACACAAGAAGTTTCATCCAAGAGGATGAATGAAAATAATCATTACTCATCTTAATGCTGATTTTGACGCGCTTGCCTCTTTAGTGGCGGCGTCAAAGCTTTTTCCTGATGCTAAAGTGGTGTTGCCTGCTTCCATGGATTCAAATGTTGAATGTTTTTTAAACGTGTGCGGAAACAGCCTTATGATGCCCATCCTGGAAACACCTGATCCCCAGAAGATTACAGAAGTTATCATTGTGGATGCGGCTCCGGGTTCAAGAATAGGAAAGCCGTTTGAGTGGATACAGGAGTATAACTTACCGGTTAGAGTTTATGACCATCATAAACCTAAAGATATGCCTTTAGATGTCCGGTACAATTACCTGCCTGTTGGTTCTACCACAACAATACTTGTGAAAAAATTAATGCGGGAAAAAGTAAAAATAAAGCCTGTGGAAGCAACGGTTATGCTTATTGGAATCTATGAAGATACAGGGCATTTTACGTATCCTACTACAACTGCCGCGGATTTTAAAGCTGCTTCTTTTCTCCTTTCGTGTGAAGCTGATATCTCTATGATACATTCTTTTCTGGGAGGCGGGCTTGATTCGGAGCAAATGGCTTTGCTGAAAGAATTGATTAATGGTTCTGAAGAACATCGTATGGGCAACTGGCATATTACAATAGCATCGGCCTCTGCTTCTTGCCATGTTCCCAACCTGGGAATGGTTGTCCATAGATTAAGGGATGTAGAAGATATTAATGTTATTTTTGCGGTTATTGAAATGAATAACCGGGTACATGTAATTGCCAGAAGCGGCGTTTGCAGTATTGATGTTTCAAAAATTCTGGCGAAACTCGGGGGAGGCGGGCATCCTTCAGCCGCCTCTGTAACATTAAAAAAGGTTGTACTGGTAGAGGCTAAGGAAAAACTTAAAGATGCCCTTTCCCAATATTTGTCCTTTCCAATTACGGCGAAGGATATAATGCTTACCCATGTGAAATCAGTTACAAAAAGCACGGAGATTAAAGATGCCAAGGAATTAATGGTTCGCTATGCGGTAGATGAAATGCCGGTTGTTATGAGGAAAAAGGTTGTTGGCTTTATGTCGAGACACGATGCGGATAGAGCCATTCTTCACGGGCTTGGTTCCCAAAAAGTGTCTGATTATATGTCTCCTGATTTTAAGAGTGTTTCTGAGATCGATGAAGTCCCGAAAATAAAAGACTCAATGCATGAAACAAGGCATGCTGTTATTCCCGTTGTGAATTCTAGAAATGAGCTGGTTGGTTTGATACTAAAGCACGACCTTTTAAAAATACTGCATGAACAGGATTTGGGTTACTTCTTGCCCGCGAAAGAAGGAAACTCTCCTGTATTAAGAGATGTTAGAGACAAGGTAGAAACTTTTTTCCCCGGCGGTATCCGTGACATCCTGCGTGTTGCCGGCAGCGTCGCGGATTCGATGGGTTGCAAGGCGTATATTGTGGGGGGGATAGTGCGGGACCTGTTGTTAAAGGTTGCTAATTTTGATGTTGACATAGTGGTGGAAAATAGGGGAGTTGAATTTGCCCGTCTTCTTGCCCGGCATTTAAAGGGACATACTGTTTCGCATAAAAAATTTTCTACTGCTATTGTAGTTCTTCCTTCGGGGCAAAAGATAGATGTGGCTACCGCAAGAACGGAATATTATGAGGAGCCGGGCGCGTTGCCGAAAGTAGAATACAGTTCGATAAAACACGATCTTTACAGGCGGGATTTTACGATTAATTCAATGGCTGTGAAAATAAATGAAGTTGGTTTTGGGGAACTGATTGATTTTTTCGGAGGGCAAAAGGATCTTAAAGACGGGGTTGTGCGTGTCCTTAATAATCTCAGTTTTGTTGATGACCCCACGCGGATTTTCAGGGCTGTGAGGTTTGAACAAAGGTATGGGTTTAAAATAGACAGGCATACTAAAAACCTGATTAAAAATGCTGTTAGTATAGGCATGTTCGAGAAAGTGGCGTATGAGAGGGTCAAAAACGAAATAGTTCTTATTCTGAGTGAGCCAAAACCTGTAAACGCGATAAGAAGAATGGCCGAATTTAACGAATTAAGGTTTATTCATCCGTCAATCAGGTTTGACAGCCGGTCGGAGAAAATGTTTTCAGACATTGAAGAAACACTTTCCTGGTACAGCCTTTCATTTATTAGCGGCAGGATAACTCCGTGGCTTGTGTATTTTCTAGGGTTTATAGGTGATTTGAGTATAAAACAGGCCGAAGTTGTCTGTAAAAAATTCATATTTTCCAGGAAAGTTAGTGACAGGATAGTGCCTATGAAAAGAGATAGCAAGGTAAGATTAAGCTACCTTTCTCAGAAGAAAAAATTAAAGAACAGTGAGATATATTTTTGCCTTAATATATGTTCAACTGAGATTTTGCTCTTTCTTCTTGCTAAGGCTGATTCACGAATGGCTAAACAGAGGATAGTAAACTACCTTGAGAATTTAAAAAAAGTAAAACTTCAGATAACAGGGAAATCTCTGATAAAGAAGAGGAAGATACCATCCCCGAAGTTTAAAGAAGTTCTTAACAAAACCCTCGCGGCAAAACTTGACGGGGAAGTAAATACGAAGGAAGAAGAGCTGATATATGCTTTGGATATACTTAAACCACATAAAGGCGGCAGATAGAACTACAAAGTAAAAAAACTGTTTAGTTCTTCAAAAAGGTACTTGATTATGTTAAAATTACCGCTTAGGTTTTTTTTTATAGCGTCCTTATTTGAGATTTTAACATCAAAAGTTGAAGGGGTGCATTATGCTTTCCAAGGACAAGACAGACAAAAGAAAAAGCAAGCGGCTGAAGCTTGAAAATCATTCAGAGAAATACTATGTGGAAATTCCATTATCTATCCCAAAGGGGGCTAAGTTTAAAAAGGAAATAATAGATATAAGCGATGAAGGGATATCTTTTCTTATGCCGGAAGAAGAGGGGTTTTTTCTGGTAAATACTCCCTTAACCGATATAACCGTAATTAAGGGCGGTAGAAAGGCCTATTTCCCGCGGGCTATGGTAGTGTATAGCGAAAAAGTGTATGAAGAGGGAATTAGCCACAGAATAGGCTTGCAGTTTGTGAAAGATACACATTTTCCAGGTGCCGGGAAAAAAAGTGTAAGCGGCCAAACGGCAAAGCTCCGCTTCAGGCTTCCCCGTTACGGTAATAAACAATTAGGCAATATCAATAAGATAGTTACGTTTAAAAATAATGCTGGTACTTATAACAGTTATGAAATGCTAAATTTTTCCAAGTATGGACTGGCATTTATGATTAAAGAGGCTGAAATTGAAGAATCAGAGACATTAAGGGTAGGAGAGGTTCTGGAGGATGTACAGGTTGTTATAGGCTACAAAAAAGTGTATGAAGGCAGAGCTGCTGTCATTGATTTAAGAGAACAAGGCAGGGCGTTGGTGGTGGGTTTAAAGCTTGAAGAGTCAATGCTGGAAGTGGACAAGATTCTTTATATGGGGAAGAGCGAGGATATAAAGAATGATCTCAAAGAGTTTTTACATATGCTGCCCATTGGAAATAAAGTTAGTGGAGAGTTTAAGCAAATTGTCGCGGATATGAGATATTATCTGGAATCCATAGAGGCAAAATTAAATAAAGAGGAAATACGGCTGGCAAATTTAGATTTGGGTTTAAAGCATAATATTGAAAAAGATATCCTAAATGCTGTAATTAAATCTTTTACAAAGACAATGAATGCCTGGTTTTTAAAATTAAATGATCTGATAAAGAATTTAAAAAAGGAAGAACATGAGATTCATAAGAAGTATTTCCAGAACCAATTACACCATTTACTGCTCCAGTCTCCTTTTATTAGGAGAGCTGTTGATAGGCCTTTTGGATATAGTGGTGACTATGGGATTATAAATATGATTAATGGAAACGCTTATGATGGAGAAACTCTCTTGGGAAAATTACTAAGCAAACATGGCTATAATGTAGATGCGGCTCAAGTGGTGAGGTTGAGAACGAAATATATAAAAGATCTTATTTTAGAAAAGGGTAAACAGTCTTTAAAGAAAGAGAATAGCTTGCTAAGGGTGTTGAGTGTAGGTTGTGGACCAGCTAAAGAGGTAGAAGGTCTTCTTAAAGAAGATAGTTGGAATGTTAACTCTGAGTTTTGCTTGTTGGATTTTGATGAACGAGCTTTATTTTATATAGAAGAGAAACTTTTTAAGCGAAAGAGAAATAGTTCTATTAAGATTAATTTTTTAGCCGAGTCAATAAAATCCATGATTAAAAATCGAACAGAGCAAAAGTACAACCTTATTTATACTCTTGGTTTGCTGGATTACCTAAGTGAAAATGTCTGTAAGAAAGTTTTAAAAAGTCTGTTTGACAGGCTCGATTCGGATGGCACCTTGATTATTGGTCAATATGCTCCAGGGAATTCTTCTAGAGCTTATATGGAACTTGCTCTGGACTGGTATTTAATATACAGAGATAATGATGATATGCTGGAATGGTTGGAAATTATGGACGAGCAATTTAAGAACTCTTTTCATGCAATTTTAAAAGACACGTGTAATTGTCTAATTCTCTCTAGGTAGGGTTTAAAAATGAGTGTTGTTCTATCCCAAGCAGAAAAAGAATTAAACATTAAAAATGGTTTTGCCCTATATAGAAAAGAAAGGGCATTAATCTTTTCTAGAGTTGCATGTTTTCTTATATCTGCACTTGTTCCTTTATTTGCTCTCCTTGACTATTTTGTAAACCCAGCATATCTGAAAGAGTTATTGATTATCAGAGCTGCTTGTACCTCCGTAGTTGTTGCTTTATTCATTTTCAGTTTTACTCATAAAGCTGAAAAGTATGGAATATCTATCGAGGCGGTAGCTTTCTTGTGTGTGGGTTTTTCTATATCATTGATGATTCGTTTTGTTGGAGGATATAAGTCTACTTATTATGCTGGTTTAAATTTGGTATTTTTGGCTATGGCAGTTTTAGTGCCATGGGGAATTAAGTATACATTGATTATATGCCTTGCTATCTATGCGTCATACATTATACCAATATTTTTGTATGATGAGGTAAAGAACATAGGGATGCTGATAAATAATAATATGTTTCTTTTGTCTGCGATGGTTATAGCTGTAGTAGGGACTTATTTTACTTCACGGTTACATTTCAAAGAATTTATGGCCCGATTTAAGCTTAAACAAGCAAGAGATGATTTAAAGGAACTGGATAGACTCAAAAATCAGCTTTTTTCCAGAGTCAGCCATGAACTTCGTACACCATTGACCAATATTATTCTTCCCATACAAAATGTACTGGCAGAACGCGGGGAAACTTTAGTTCCAGAGAACAGGAATGAAAAGAAAGCGATTTTAAATAATGCCTACAAATTGATGAAACGTATTAATGAAATACTGGATATCTCCAAAGTTGAGGCAGGAAAAATGGAGATAAAAGTAGACTCAAGTAATTTAAATAGCATCCTGGAAGATATAATAGCAGCTGCTTTGGCAGGGGCTAAGGGAATGGGAATTAATTTAGTATTTGAGCCGGCCAGCCGGCTTTCTGAGATTTATGTGGATACTGAAAAGGTGGAAAAGGTTTTTTCAAACCTGATAAGCAATGCTTTGAAATTTACTGATAGGGGCGGGACAGTAAACGTTAAGACTCAGGAGTCTGAAAATTATATTGAGGTTAGTGTAAGTGATACAGGCATTGGGATTTCACGGGAAGATATCCCTTATATCTTTGACAGGTTTCACCAGGTAGATGGTTCAAGTTCGCGCAAATATGAGGGCACAGGCCTTGGGCTTTGCCTTGTGAAGGAATTTGTTAATCTGCACCACGGTTCTGTTGGCGTAACAAGTGAACTAAGCAAAGGGTCAATTTTTACCGTGAAGCTGTTAAAGGGTAAGGATCATTTTACAACGGAGCAAATTGATAAAAGGCCTGAATTTGAGATGAGTGATGGATCCGTAGAACGCAGGCGCGGAAATCGGCGGGAGGAAGAGAGAAGAGAAGATGACCGCCGGAAGACGGAAAGGGAAGACGGCGAAACTATCGGTTTGTTACAGGTTCAACTATCCGATCTGGAACAGGGAGCTGGGTATTCTGCGGAAGAGGGGAAAGGAGAAGTAAGTGATAATAAGGAACGAAAAAGTATTCTGGTAGTTGAGGATAATAAGGATTTGTCCGGAAATATTGCCAGGAGTTTAAACAAATTCTATAATGTGTCTGTTGCTTATAATGGCAGGCAGGGATTGGATAAGGTGAGACACAAAATACCCGACCTGGTTATTTCAGATGTGATGATGCCTGAGATGGATGGCAATGAATTATGTGAGAAAATTAAAAGCAATGAGCAGACACAGCATGTGCCGGTTATATTATTGACAGCTAGAGCCACCGTTGAGGATAAAATTATAGGTTTAAAGCATGGCGCGGATCAATATGTTGCTAAACCTTTTAATTCTAATGAGCTGCGGGCGGTAACAGATTCTTTATTGACTAAAAGAGAACTTCAGGCACGATTAAACAAAAGCAATCTGGAGTTAAAGAAGACTTTACATAGGCTTGAAGAAGCCCAGGTACAATTGGTGCATACCGCGCGGTTAGAGTCCGCCAGTCAACTGGCTGCTGGTGTGGCGCATGAAATAAAAAACAATATTTACTGTTTGCGGGCGGGACTGGATGGTATCGGCAAACGTTTGTTTATGCTGTCGGAAGGCAAGCTTGATATAAAGGACGCTTATAAAAGTCTTGTAAAAGCGCTGGATACCAATGATAATGCGATAGAACATTCTCTTTTTATTATTAATTCCTTGCTGGATTTTTCCAGTAAAAATAAAGAAGGCATGGCTTTTTGTGATCTAAACAAGGGCATTGACAATACTGTTAATATTGTTTTACCTACAATTAAAGATAAAATTACTGTCTGTAAAGAGTACGGCAAGCTGACAAAAATAGAATGTAAAATAGAGGAAATCAACCAGGTTATTATGAATATGCTTATAAATGGTTGTCAAGCGATGAAACATAAAGGTACGATTTGGATTAAGACAAGTCAAAAAGAAGACAAAGTTTTGATTACCGTAGCTGATGATGGGCCGGGAATTCCCATGGAGCATCTTGATAAAATATTTACGCCTTTCTTTTCTACTAAAAAGGAAGGCCATAATACCGGCCTGGGATTGAGTATCTGTTATAACATTATTCGATCCCATTATGGAACGATTGATGTAAAAAGTATACCTGATAAGGGAACAGAGTTTAGTATGATTTTGCCGGTTAAACAGCCTAAGTGAATATATAGGAGTTTGTTAAGAAAACAATGAGAAAACTGAACTATAAAAACTACAACATTTTATTAGTTGATGATGAATTGAATAATCTGGAAAATCTGATTTTTGCTTTTGGGATGGAGTACAGTTTGTTTACTGCTTCAAGTGCTAAGGATGCTCTGGATGTTGTGAATAAAGAAGATATTTCTATGGTTATCTCTGACCAGCGCATGCCTGAAATTTCCGGAGTAGAATTGCTAAGCCGGATTAAAGAGACGCATCCAAAAATTGTAAGAATTTTGATTACAGCTTATTCTGATATGGATGTGGCTGTTGACGCGATAAATAAAGGAGATATCTATCGTTATATCCGTAAAGATTTTGCGATGAATGAGATAAGCCTTATGATTAAACAGGCTATTGAATATTATAAGATGAGCGAGGATTTAGAAGCGGCTACACAGTCCCTGATAAAATCTGAAAAGTTAATAACTATTGCTGAAATTTCTGCCGGCATTGGACATGAAATTAAAAATACAATTTCAGGAGTAAATCTTGGGATAGATAGAATTATTGAGGAATTGCGCCTGAAAGGCTTCCGTGATCCTGAAATAATGAGGCTTTTAGCGAAGACAAAAGAGTACGGGAAGCGTTCAAAAGAGATTGTAGAGCGGCTTAACGATTTTTCTAAACCCGGCCATGTGGAAAAAATAGATATTTATAAGGTTGTGGATAGTTCCATTGAGATGGCCAGAGATGGACTCAAATCCCTTTTAACTAACATAAAAATTGGCAAGCGGATGGCTAAAGGCATTCCCAGGGTGGAAGGCAATTTTGTCCATTTTGAGGAGATATTCCTCAATCTCATTCGTAATGCCTGTCAGGCTATGAGTGAAACGGGCGGTAAAATTATCGTCGGGGGAAAGGCAGATAATAATTGGGTTCACATAGCTGTTAGGGATACGGGCCCGGGAATACCCGAAGAAAATTTGCAAAGAGTTTTTGGAGCTTTTTATACAACTAAACGCGAAGGTATGGGTATGGGGCTTTATATAATTGATAATATCGTCAAGACTTTTGGCGGTAGGTTGGATCTAAAAAGTGAAGTGGGAAAAGGAAGTACTTTTACTGTGATTCTTCCTGTGGTAGCTTCAGTATGACCTAAATATAGCAGGAGAAATTTTATGCTTAAACTTTTGGTAGTGGATGATGAAGAATTTATCCAGGAAACAATGTGTAATTTTTTCAGCAGCAAGGGGTATCAAACATATGGTGCTTCAGGAGGAGAGGAGGCTTTGTCCATAATAAAGAAGGAAAGGCCTCATCTTGTCCTTTTAGATGTTATGTTAGCTCCGGGAAGTTTTAATGGATTCGAAGTCTTCAAAAAAATAAAAGAGATAGATAAAACTATTAAAGTAATTATTATAACGGGTAAAGCGACAGATCAAAAATCTATGCGGAGAGGGAAAGAATTGGGGGTTAATGATTATCTTTTAAAACCTTTAGACTATGAAAAACTGGAACAGGAAGCTCTTCCTAAAATCAGCGCGCAACTTTTTGAAGATTTCAGAAGAGAAGCAGACGCGAATAAGCGTTTATATGAAGAATTAAAACAGGGTACTATACAGGCTATTACAGCTCTGGCCAAGGCATTAGATGCCAGAGACAGATATACATTTGGGCATTCAGAGAGAGTGGCTGAATACTCCGCGGGAATGGCTGAAGTTATGGGATTTTCATCAGAAGAAATAGATGCGCTCAGGATGAGCGGGTTGCTTCATGATATAGGGAAGATTGCTGTTTCAGATGAGGTTTTAAGAAAACCGGGCAAATTAACGCGGGACGAGTTCGAAGAACTCAAGAAACACCCAAAAGTGGGAGCGGATATTCTAAGAACCATACCCAGGTTAACAAAAATTATTGAAATTGTTTTACACCATCAGGAGCATTATGATGGTAAAGGATATCCTGATGGTATGAAATGTAAAGAAATTTCTAAAAAAGCGCAAGGTAATTCAAAGAGCTTTGATAATATAGCTCCATGGATTCTGCCCGTGTCAGATGCCTATGATGCTATGACCTCTCCCAGGCCTTATCGGGACGCGCTTACCCATAAATCGGCCATGGAAGAACTTTTTAAAGGTAGAGGCAAACAATTTCACCCTGTAGTGGTTGAGGTTTTTCAAAAGTATTATAAGAAAAACAGGAAAAATTTTAAACTCGTTGAATCGTCTATTGACTATAAAAATTATCCTATCATGTTTATTGGTAAAGATATAGAGGCGTTACGTAAAATAAAAAGTAATTTAAGTAAATATTTCACCATAGAAATAGCGGATAACCTGCGGGAAGCTTTGAATATGTTGAAAAACGGTTTAAATATATATTTAACTGTGATTTTTCAACGCGCGTCAAATATCATAAATCAGGGATTGATAAATGAGATAATAAAAAGTAGATTTCCCATAACTAAAATAGTTTTATGTAATGTAGAAGATATTAAGGACTATGATCAGGTAATTTCTAAATGTCAGGTACTTAGATATATGTTCAATCCTTCAAATCCTCACGCGTTGAAAATGGACATTATTAGCGGTATTGAAGAAGCTGTTTTTAAAAAGAATGTTGTTTGAACAGGGCAATACTATGAAGTTTGAAAGGAAAAGTTGAAATTTTTCTGTCTGCCGGTCTGATGTCCGATAATCAAAATATTTGACAAACACACTTACCATTGATATTCTGTAATCCGTTTTATTAGAGTACAATAAGAAGGGAAAAGCTTATGAGCCTTTTGTCCGTTATAATGGGAATACCGGTAATTGTAATGTCGATAATACTCCATGAAGTTGCGCATGGGTGGGCCGCGTATATAAATGGAGACCCTACCGCTAAGCAGGCCGGGCGCCTTACTCTTAATCCTATACCTCATATTGATCTTCAGGGGACTATTATAATACCGGGTGTGCTGTTAGCATTAAGGTATATAACCGGATTACCATTCTGGGTGATTGGCTGGGCGAAACCGGTCCCGATTAATCCTGCGTATTTTGGTAATTGGCGCAATGGGATGGCAATGACCGGGGCAGCGGGGCCCTTGACCAATATAATAATCGCGGTTTTTCTGTCTTTTTTATATAAAAGTTTATCCCTATGCTGTAACTTAACGGATCAGGCTTCGTTTATTTTTCATTTTGGCCAGGCGATAATCTTTGCCGGTCTTATTAATATATTTTTGGCGGTGTTTAACCTTATTCCTATTCCGCCACTGGATGGATCCAGGATTGTAGTGGCTTTTTTGCGTCCCAACCAGATCAGAAAATATTTAAGTCTTGAGCGTTTTGGGTTAGGGTTGGTAATCGCGTTTTTATTTTTGGGAGGGTTTAGGATATTATTTCCTATTGTAACATTCCTTTTCTCAATAATTTTTGGCATATCGTTGTCCTGAAATGTTACTTCAATGGAGAGATAAATGACCGGTAAAAAAAGAGTTTTAAGCGGTATACAACCGTCCGGAAATGTTCATCTTGGTAATTATTTTGCCATGATAAAAAAGATGGTTGAAAACCAGAAAAATCATCAACTGTTTTGTTTCATAGTTAATCTGCATGCGCTTACCACTGTAAACGATAGCAAAGCCCTTGCTGCCTATACGAGAGATGTCGCGGTGTCGCTTCTTGCTCTTGGCATAGATCCTGAAAAATCGTATTTCTGGGTTCAGTCGGATGTTCCGGAAGTTACCGAGCTGGCGTGGATATTATCAAACGTAACGCCCTTGGGGCTTATGGAGAGATGCCATTCTTATAAGGATAAAGTTGCTAAAGGGATTAAGCCCAACACCGGACTTTTTATTTATCCGATACTTATGACCGCGGATATACTTCTTTTCAAGTCCGATCTTGTTCCGGTAGGCAAGGATCAGAAACAGCATTTAGAGGTGGCAAGAGATATCGCGATTAAATTTAATTCAGTTTATGGAGAGGTTTTTACTGTACCCGAAGCAATAATTGATAAGTCTGTCGCGACCGTTCCCGGTGTAGACGGGCAAAAAATGTCGAAATCTTACGGTAACACCATAGAAGTATTTATGGAGAAAGATGCTTTAAAGAAAAAGGTTATGGGTATTGTGACCGATTCTCTCCCGGTTGAAGCCAAAAAAGAGCCCGACAAATGCAACCTGTTTAATATTTATAAGCTGTTCCTTTCGGAAAAAGAAGAAAAAGATTTGAGAAAAAGGTATGAAACTGGTGGATTAAAATATGGTGAAGTTAAAAAAGAGCTTTTTGAAGTGATCTGGGATTATTTTGCCGAAGCGCGTGTAAAAAGAGAAGCACTTGTAAAAGATAAGGAATATACAAACAGGATTCTTAAACAAGGCGCTGAAAAAGCGAGAGAAGTAGCACTTGGAACATTGAAAAAGGTAAAGCAGATAACAGGGTTGAGTATTTAAATGACTGAAGATTACAATGTTCACCTTGAAGAATTTGAAGGGCCTCTCGATCTTCTTCTTTATTTGATAAAGAAAGATGAAGTTGATATTTATGATATTCCTATCGAGAAGATTACGTCGCAGTATCTTGAATATCTCGAATTGATGAAAATGCTCGATTTGAATGTTGCCGGTGAGTTTTTGGTAATGGCTTCTACTCTGATGTATATCAAATCCATGCTGCTATTGCCGCCGGAGGAAAGGCCTCCGGAAGAAGACATAGATGAAACAGATCCCCGGGCTGACCTTGTAAGGCAGCTTTTAGAATATAAAAAATTCAAAGAACTTGCGGAACAGCTTCAAAAAAAAGAAAGACAGAGGGAAGATATTTTTACGCGTGTCGCGTCTGTGGAATTAAAGGACGAAGGCTCGGGTGATATTTCTGATGTAGGTATTTTTGACCTTATAAGCGCGTTTTCCGAAGTTCTTAATGTCGCGGGGGAAGAAGATTTAAGGGAGATATTTGAAGATAGATTTACTGTTACTGATAAACTGAGCCATATAACAGAAATATTGAAAAATAAAAAAAGCGTTAAATTTTTGGATCTTTTTGATCCGGGTTCTCATAAAGGGGAAATAGTTGTTACTTTTCTTGCGCTTCTGGAACTGATAAGATTAAAGACTATTAAAGCAATACAGAAAAAGTCTTTTGACAATATATCTATAGAACTTGTTGAAAGTATTTAAGAATCACAGAGTTATTATAAAGGAATGATTTCTATGAGTGGAGAAAACCTTAAAAATGTTATTGAGGCGCTTCTTTTTAGCTCTTCTAAACCTTTAGGCATACCTGAGATAGTTAAGGTTCTTAGTGTGGATAAGAACGGTTCCAGGAGTGAAATAAAAAAAGCGATTGAGAATTTGAACAGCGAATATAACGAATCCGGCAAATCGTTTTTTATAGAAAATATAGCCGGGGGTTACAGGATGATTACGAAGCCCGAGTACGCTGAGTACATAAAAATACTTTACCAGGTGCAGCCCAGCAGGCTTTCCAAGCCTTCTCTTGAGACACTGGCAATAGTTGCTTATCGCCAGCCGATTATCAAAGCTGATATTGAGGCGATAAGAGGGGTAAATGTTGATGGCATAGTAAAAACCCTTCTTGAAAAAGACTTTATTAAGATTTCGGGCAGGAAGGATGTTCCCGGAAGGCCTTTTTTACTCGCAACAACGAATAAGTTCCTTGAATATTTCGGGTTAAAAGATTTAAATGAATTACCTAAGATTAGCGAGCTAAGACAATTTTCAATTGTTAAGTAACGAAGATATAGGAAAAACTGCCGTAGTTTTTGCAGGAGGTAAACAATGAAGCAGCTTAAAGAACAAAGGGAAAGAATTAACTCGATTGATGAAAAAATCGTGGGTTTGCTGAACCAAAGGACTAAAACCATTCTTGAGGTTGGTGAGATAAAGAAGAAGCATGGAGCGGAATATTATTCTCCTTCCAGAGAAGCTGAAGTATATAAAAATGTGCTCAAGTTTAACAAAGGGCCGCTTAATAAAGATATTATCAGAAACATTTACAGAGAAATAATGTCTTCGGCTCTTGCTCTTGAAAAAGGCCTTGGCATTGCGTATCTTGGCCCTGAAGCTTCTTTTACTCAGATGGCTGCTCAAACCAAGTTCGGTTCATCTGTCCGGTATATTCCAGCTGTTTCCATATCTGAAGTTTTTGCTCTGGTTGATAAAGCGAATGCCGATTATGGGGTTATCCCGATTGAAAATTCAATTGAAGGAGGAGTAACTCATACTCTTGATATGTTTATTGATTCCGAGCTGAAAATATGCGCTGAAGTTTATCTTGAAATTAAACATTATCTTATTGGAAAAACAAAAATGAAAGATGTGAAAAAGATATATTCTAATCCACAGGTTTTCGGGCAGTGCAGGTTATGGCTTGAATCAAATTTGCCGGTAGCGGAATATATTCCTACTTCCAGCACGACATCTGCCGCGATAAGGGCATCAAAGGGGAAAAATGCCGCAGCTATAGCTAGTCGTCTTGCCGCCGCAAAATACGGGCTTAAGGTGTTTGCGTCATCCATACAGGATACGGCGCATAATATAACCAGGTTTTTGATTGTTGGTAAGAATTACAGTAAACGAAGCCCAAAGAATAGAACTTCCATGCTTCTGATGGTTAAAGATAAGGTAGGAGCGCTTTCCGAACTTCTTCAACCGCTTAAAAAAGCCGGGATCAATCTTATGAAAATCGAATCACGTCCATCGAAGAAGAAAGTATGGGAGTATTATTTCTTTATTGATTTTGAAGGATATATTGAGGATGAAAAAATTAAAAAAGCTGTCAAAGGCCTGGAAAAACATTGTAAACTTCTTAAGGTCTTGGGATCATATCCGATAAACTGAAGTTATAAGCAGCTAAAATTTTTTAATTAATCATAAAATTGATAGGAATGAAACCAAAACCCAAAGAGCGTATTGTTTTACTTAGGCCCTATTCTCCCGGGAAACCGATTGAAGAAGTAAAAAGAGAACTGGGGCTTAAATCCGTTATCAAGATGGCTTCTAACGAAAATCCTCTTGGGCCGTCTCCTCTCGGTTTGCGGGCGGCGGAGAATGCGTTGAAAAAAATTAATCTTTACCCCGATGGCGGTTCTTATTATCTCAAGAACAAGATTGCGCCGGAGCTCGGGGTAAAACCTGAAAATTTATGTTTTGCAAATGGCTCTAATGAACTTATATTGTTGTCTATTCATGCTTTCGCGTCAGATCCCGGCGATGAAATTGCTTATGGGTTTCCGTCGTTTTTGATTTACAGGCTTATAGCGCAGAGTTACGGTATAAAGGTTATTGAGACAGGATTAAAAAATTTTACCATAGACCTTGAGAAATTAGCCGGTGCTGTTACAGAGAATACAAGGATTATCTTTTTATGTAATCCGAATAATCCTGTGGGAACGATGAATACGGCGGATGAGGTTGAAACGTTTCTTAAAAGAATTCCTCCGCATGTACTTGTAGTGATGGATGAAGCATATTATGAGTATGCTGATAAGAAAATATTTCCTGATTCGGTTTCATATTTGAAGGATAAAAAAAATCTCCTGATTTTGAGGACTTTTTCAAAGATGTATGGATTGGCGGGGTTAAGAATAGGTTACGCAATAGGTGATGAGTCAATAATAAGCGTACTTGATAAATCAAGGCAGCCGTTTAATGTGAATTCGGTTGCTCAGGCCGCGGCTCTTGCCGCGTTTGATGATAAACAGCATGTTGAAAGGAGTCTCAAAGAAAATAAAAACGGAATAGCTTTTATAATGGGCCGGCTTAAGCAGATGAATATTGAATATGTTTCGACATCAACAAATTTCTTGTTGATAAAAACGGGTAATTCTAAAAAGATTTTTGACAGGTTTTTACAAAAAGGTATTATTGTCAGGCCTATGGATGCCTATGGGCTTAGGCAGTATATAAGGGTTACGATAGGATTGCCGGAGCACAATGAAATTTTTGTTGAGGAACTAAAAAATATCTTGTTTTCTCTCTAATGGAGGTAAGTAAATGATTATTGTTTTAAAACAAGGAACAACAGAAGAACAGAAAAAGAATATTGTTAAAAAAATAAAAGAACTTAATCTCATGCCTATGGTTTCGGAGGGCAAGGAGAGAACCATAATAGGTGTTATTGGCGACGAGGAGGTTATAAGGAATATTTCCATTGAAGCCTTTCAGGGTGTTGAGAAGGTAATGCCTATTTTAAAACCCTATAAGCTTGTAGGCAGGGAACTCAAACCGGATAATACTGTTATAAAGGTGGGGAATGTTGAAATCGGGTCGGATACACTTATTGTTATGGCAGGGCCTTGTTCCGTAGAGAATGAAAAAATGATTATAGAAACAGCGAAAGCTGTTAAAGAAGCAGGCGCTCATATCTTGCGGGGCGGTGCTTTTAAACCCAGGACATCACCTTATAGTTTTCAGGGGCTTGGAGAAAAGGGATTGAAATTTTTGGCAAAGGCGAGGGAAGAAACCGGACTTCCTGTAGTTACCGAAGTAATGGATACCCGCGATGTTTCACTAGTCGAAAAATATGCCGATATAATTCAGGTTGGAGCCCGAAACATGCAGAATTTTCAACTTCTTAAAGAAGTTGGGTTGTGCAAAAAACCTATTTTTCTTAAAAGAGGTCTTAGTTCTACCGTTAAAGAATTACTTATGTCGGCCGAATA
>JAGLRQ010000075.1 GCA_023136205.1 Candidatus Auribacterota bacterium | reverse complement strand
CACCTGCCGGTTGTTATTGACCCGAGTCATGCAACGGGGAAAAGAAGCCTTATTCTTCCAATGAGTAAAGCTGCTGTTGCCTCAGGTGCTGACGGTCTTATGATAGAGGTCCATCCATATCCGGAAAAAGCTGTTTCTGACGGCGCTCAATCCCTTATTTTCAAAGAATTTCAATCCCTTATGGAAAATATTAAACCATTTGTTAAGGCTGCAGGAAAGAAAATGTAATTGAGCAAATTCGAAACTCGAATTTTTGTACAGTATAATGGCGGAGACTATGAAAAAAAAGTTTAAAAAAGTGGTAATTGTCGGAATGGGGCTTATAGGAGGTTCCATAGGAAAAACTTTGCTCAAAAAAGGTTTTGCCGAAGAGGTTGTTGCTGTTGTAAGAAGAGAGAGCGCAATTGATGAGGTGATGCAGGCTTGTGGTGCGACATCCGTTACGCTTAATGGTATAGAAGCGGTTAAGGGAGCAGACGTTCTTATCCTGGCTGTTCCCGTTGGCACGATTGTTCCCAAAGCTATAGAACTTGCGCCTTTTCTCTCGAAGGGTTGTCTTGTTACAGATGTTGGTAGTACAAAGGGTAAGATAGTTGAGAAACTGGAAAAGGTTTTTGAAGAGAAAGCCCTTTTTGTGGGTTCGCATCCAATGGCGGGAACTGAAAAAGGAGGAGTATTTGCGGCGCGTGAGGATCTTTTTGATAAGGCAGTATGTATTTTAACTCCGACTCCGATGACTTCCCCTGAAGCGGTGACAAAGGCCGGAGCATTTTGGAATATGATTGGCATGGAGGTTATTGAATTGGAACCTGTTAATCATGATAAAATTCTTGCAAGGATAAGCCATTTGCCTCATCTTGCGGCTTATGCACTGGTAAGGGCTGTAGCCGTGGACACGAACACCAATATGAATTCAAACTTAGTTGCCGGTGGTTTTCTTGGAACCACGAGGATAGCTTCCAGCCCGCCGAATCTCTGGGTTGATATTTTCTTTGATAACAGCAAAGAGGTTATCGCGTCAGGAAAAAGATTTATCAGTGAGATGGAAAATATTATTAAAGCCCTTGAGGAAAAAGATGACAAAGAATTATTAAAACTTCTCGAGGAATCCAAAGTTTACAGGGATGCAATTGTCAAAAGACTAAAGAGGGGTTGAATATGCCTGGCCTTGTGATAAATCCTGCTTCACAAATTTCAGGAGAAGTAAATGTTCCTGGAGATAAGTCTGTGTCACACAGGGCCATAGTCCTTACTTCTCTTGCTTATGGTAGAAGTGAAATCAGAGGGTTTTTGAAGAGTGAGGATTGCCTCGCGACGCTTGAGGCATTTCGCCTGCTTGGTGTATCAATAGAGGAAAAGGGAGATAAAATTGTTGTGGAGGGTGTGGGAAACAGCGGTTTAAAATCACCACCCAAACCGCTTGATTTTGGAAACTCCGGAACAGGCCTTCGGCTTTCCGCGGGGGCAATAGCCGGCTACAACGTTAAGGCTGTTCTAACTGGCGATGAATCATTATCAAGCCGGCCCATGGATAGAATAATCGAGCCGTTGAAGTTAATGGGCTGTAAGATAAGGAGCGTTAGTAAAGATAAGAGCAGAAAAATAACTTTGCCTCTTGAAATTGAAGGCGGTTCACTGGAAGGGATTTTTTATGATATGCCTGTTGCGAGCGCTCAGGTAAAAAGTTGCATTCTGATTGCCGGCCTTAATGCCAGGGGAACTACGATTGTTCATTCCAATTATTCTTCAAGGGATCATACCGAGAGGATGATGAATTTTATGGGCGGAAAAATACTTGTAAGTTCGAATTCGGTTGCTGTTAATCCTGATAAAAAGCTTCATGGAGTAGAACTTGATATACCCGGGGATTTTTCGGGGGCAGCTTTTTTAATAGGGGCGGCACTTGTTGTTAAGGGGTCCGGTTTGGTTATAAAAAACGTTGGCTTAAATCCAACAAGGATGGGTTTTTTGAATGTTCTTGAAAAAATGGGTGCTTGCATTACCATTAAAGAGAGAGGGTATGGCAAATATCAGGAACCGGTTGGGGATATAAATATTAAAAGTTCTGTGCTTCAGGGTGTAGAGATATCAGGCGATATTATACCTAATATTATTGATGAAATTCCGTTACTTGCGGTTATTGCTTCTTTTGCGAAAGGAAGGACAATAATTAAAAATGCCGAGGAATTAAGAGTTAAAGAGTCAGACAGGATTGCAAATATTGTAAGAAATCTTAAAATAGCGGGTGTAACTGTTATAGAGAAAGAAGATGGTTTGATAATAGATGGTTCTTCAAAGTTTAAAGGCGGAGTTTTCCCGAGCTATAAGGATCATAGGATAGCGATGTCTCTTGCCATTGGTGCCCTTGCCGCGGATGGCCCTTCCGAAATAAAAGAAGCGGAGTTTATAAATACATCGTTCCCTGATTTTGAAGAAACGCTAAAAAAGGTGGCTAAGTAAAAAGCTGTTTTTGGAAAATGGAAGTTTTCACATGCCGAATAGAAATAAACCTATTATAGCAATTGATGGTCCGGCTGGTTCAGGAAAAAGCACAATTGCCAGACTGACGGCTGATAGACTGGGTTTTATTTATATTAATACCGGAGCCATGTATAGAGCGCTTGCATGGAAGCTTCTTAAAGAGAACATTAGCCTGAATGATAAAAACAGGATTGTAATGATTGCGCGAAGCGTTGATATTCAGCTTGGCAGGGAAAACAAATCTACAAAATATTTCGTGGATGGTGTCGATGTAAGCCGGAAGCTTTTTACCCCTGCGGTTGGGAAATCTGCGTCTCTTATATCCAAGATGCGCGAAGTAAGGGAAATAATGGTAGAAAAACAGAGACATACAGGGTTCAAAGGGGGATTCGTTTTGGAAGGCAGAGATATAGGCACTGTGGTTTTCTCTGACGCGGAGTATAAATTTTTTCTTGATGCGAGTGTTGATGAAAGAGCTTGCAGAAGATACAAAGAGTTAAAAGAAAAGGGTGAAAATGTGAATTTGGGTAAGCTTTGCGAAGAGATAAAGTTAAGAGACCGTGAAGATTTCACAAGGGAACATAGCCCCCTTAAAAAAGCGGATGATGCGATATATATGGATACGACTGGTATGTCAATCAATGAAGTTCTAAAAATGATTCTTGGATATATAAAAACTAAAGCCAGGGATCTTTAACGGGGTTAATGTGGTTTTAAAATGCTTTATATCATAAGCTGTTTTTTGTCAAAGACCTTTGCAAGAATCTTCTGGGGTTTTAAAGGAGAGGGGATGGAAAATGTCCCCAGGCAGGGCCCGGCTATAATTGCCTGTAACCATTCGAGCTATGTGGATCCGCCGCTCGTAGGGTGTTTATTTAAAAGAAAATTCTGGTTTATGGCAAGAAAAACTCTTTTTAAGGGTAAAATAATTAAAAGGTATCTGGAAGCAATTCATGCTATGCCTATTGATAATAAAGGTTCCGATATCGGAGCGCTTAAACTAATACTTAAGAAGTTGAAGAAATGTGAGGTTGTAGTTATTTTTCCTGAAGGGACAAGGTCCCCTGATGGAACTATAAGGGAGGCACGTCAGGGAATCGGAGCGATTGCCCTGAAAACAGGCGTGCCCGTTATTCCCGCTTATATTCACAACGCGAATAAAGCCTGGCCGAAAAATTCTAAATTCCCGAAATTTGGAGTAAAAGTAAAAGTTTTTTTTGGTAATCCGATAACCTTTTCTCAATCTAATAGTTATTCTAAAGAAGATAGTAGAGAAATTGCGACAAGAATAATGGATTCAATAAAATTTCTCCGTGAAAAAGAAGTAAAAAAACATGGCACATGATTTTTCTCTTTTCTCTGTATGCGGCCTTTTATTAAGAGAATTTTGCATCTTGTGGTACAATAGCGCTGAGGTGTGGGTGTGGCATAGAGAGATGGGAGGAAAAGTGGAGCCTACATTTGATATTCGAATGCTTAATTTACTTAAGGAAAATGTTGAGTTATCTTCAACTGAACTGGCTGCAATTCTTGACGTAAATTTATCTTATATAGAAGAGATATTGTACGATTTTATAAGGAATGGGTGGGTTCAAGGCAGGATTGCCGGTGATATGCTGTATTATTCTCTTGTTAACGAAAGATTTCAGGAAATAAAGCATTTTGTAACTACCTATAACCAGGGTAAGCTGAATAGAGACGTAAGCCGCTTGGAAAATATCCTTCGAGCGAAATTTTCTGCCGAAACAAGAATGGATAGAACCAATTAACCTGCATTGTCCAAAGGGTGCTGCGAAGGTTTTACAACCTGTTTTCCCCGACTAATTTCCCTTGACAATACTTCCGTTAATTTATACTATACACACACTTTTTGTCCCATGTGGATAAGAAGAATAATTTGATAAGGAGGAAATTTTAACGTGATAGCTAAAGAAAAGGAAATCAATGAAGGCTTTTCCGGCGCGAGCATGAACACTGAGAAAGATTCTGGGAAGGAAGGTATGTTTGCGAACCAGGAAATTAAGGACCTTTATGAACAAAGTTTTAAGGTTCTTGAAGAAGGGAAGATTGTCGACGGCACTATAATTAACAAGGACACTAAGGGTGTTATTGTGGATGTCGGCTATAAGTCCGAAGGTTTTGTGTCAAAGTACGAATTTCGTGATTACGATAGTGTGAATGTCGGTGGTAAGATAAAGGTTCTTGTTGAACAGAAAGAGAATGATGATGGGATTATAGTTATCTCGAAAATGAAAGCCGACAAACACATGGATTGGGAAGAGACAATTGCTTCCTGTGAAGAAGGAAAAATTATCAAAGGTAAAATATTTAAGGCGGTAAAAGGCGGCCTTATGGTGGATATTGGAATGGAAGCCTTTTTGCCCGCTTCACAGATTGATATTAAACATGTTTCAAACATCTATGATTATGTAGGTAAAGAGTTTGATTTCAAGATTATAAAAATCAATCCGCAGAGAAAAAATGTGGTTCTTTCCAGAAGGGAAATTCTGGAGGAAAAAAGAAATAAGAATAAAATAGAGCTTATACAAAATGTTGAAGATGGACAGATGAGAAAAGGTATTGTTAAAAATATTACTGATTTTGGCGCTTTCATTGATCTTGGTGGTATAGATGGTCTTCTTCATATTACCGATATGACATGGGGCCGCATATCTCATCCATCGCAGATCCTTGCGGTTGGCGATGAAGTGGAAGTTATGATACTGCAGTTTGACCGGGAAAAAGAAAGAATATCGTTAGGACTCAAGCAGAAAACTGCAAATCCCTGGGAAGATATTGAAGAAAAATATCCTGTTGGTGCTAAAATTAAAGGTAAAGTTGTGAGTATAATGCCTTACGGGGGATTTGTTGAAATAGAAAAAGGTATTGAAGGGTTAATACATATTTCGGATCTTTCCTGGACCAGGAGGATAAACCATCCTTCCGAGGTGATTGCAGTTGGAGATACTGTAGAGGTAGTAGTTCTGAATATTGACAAGGATAATCAGAAGTTTTCTTTGGGCCTGAAACAGACTGAACATAATCCGTGGGAAAACATTGATACACGGTATTCTGTCGACAGTACAATACGCGGTAAGGTGAGAAATTTAACCAACTATGGCGCATTTGTTGAGCTGGAAGATGGAATAGACGGCCTTATACATATATCTGATATGTCGTGGACCAGAAAAATTGCCAATCCCAGTGAGATGCTGAAGAAAGGAGACCTTGTAGAAGCCAAAGTTATTTCTATCGATAAATCTAACAAGAAAATTGCTTTGGGGATTAAACAGCTGCAGCCTGACCCCTGGGATAAAGTGAAGGATAAATATATAATAGGAAACATCGTAAAGGGTAAGGTTAATAAGGTGGCGAAATTTGGCGCATTCGTAGAAATAGAAGAAGGCGTAGAAGGCCTTGTTCACATTTCCCAGCTTGCAAACAAGCCGGTTGAAAAAGTTGAAGATGTTGTGAAAGAAGGGCAGGAAGTCGAAGCTATGGTTATAAAAGTTGATCAGAGCGAAAGAAGAATAGCGTTAAGCCTTAAGGATGCCGGTGAGGTGAAGAAATCTGAAGGGAAGGAAGATGAGGAAAAGAAAGAAGAGCCTGGAGAAAATTAACATCAAGATTAAACATTGTCATGGATATAGAAAAACAGCTAAAAGTTCTGAAACGTGGTGTCGAAGAGATAATTCCTGAAAAAGCTTTTGAAGAAAAGCTTGTAAAAGCCCAAAAGACTGGAAATCCGCTTAGAATAAAGTGTGGTATTGATCCCACAAAACCCGATGTTCATATAGGCCATTTGGTTCCCTATCGAAAAATGCGGCAGTTTCAGGACCTGGGGCATGTTGGTATAGTTATTATAGGAGATTATACAGCTTCTATAGGAGACCCTACCGGACGTTTGGAAGAAAGGCCTCATCTTACGCCTGAAAATGCCAGGAAAAATGCTGAGAAATATCTTGAACAGCTTTTCAAGGTTCTGGATCCGAAGAAAACAGAGATCCATTATAATGGCGAATGGTTTTCAAAGTTTTCTTTTGAGCAGGTATTAAATCTTGCAGGCAAAGTTACTTTTGCACAGATTATGGCTCATGAAACTTTTAGAAAACGCTATGAAGGCGGAGAACCTCTTTCAATGCATGAATTGATGTATCCGCTTCTGCAGGGATATGATTCTGTTGCAATCAAAGCTGATATAGAACTTGGTGCTACAGAACAAAAATTTAATATCCTTATGGGAAGGGAATTACAAAGGGTATGGGGACAAGAACCTCAAGTAGCATTACTTTTTCCAATACTTATAGGAATTGACGGTGTTAACAAAATGTCAAAGTCTCTTAATAATTATATTGGTGTAACTGATAAACCCGATGATATTTTTGGCAGGGTTATGAGTATCCCCGATAGCCTTATCAAGAGTTATTGGGAGGTAGGGACTTCGGTCGATCAGAAAAAACTTGATGAAGTTCTTGTAAGTCTGGCTTCTAAAGACATTAATCCAAGAGATATAAAACTTGATCTTGCGCAAGCCGTTGTAAGTGAACTTAATTCATCCGAGGAGGGAGTTAAGGCGAAAGAGAATTTTATCAGGACATTTAGTGAAAGAAAAGCACCTGCAGAGGACCTTATAAAAGAGGTTCATTTTTGTGATGGGGAATATTGGATTGTAAAATTTATTGTTGAGGCAGGATGTGCAAAAAGCAATGGAGAGGCGAGGAGGCTTGTTTCTCATGGAGCATTTTCAATTGATGATAATAAAATAACAGACGTCGACAAAAAGATAAATGTTCCAACGGATACCGATGGTAAATTAATTAAAATAGGCAAGAAAAATTTTATACGAGTAGCTCCTAAACAAAGATTATAAAAAAATGTAAATAAACAGTTGACACAATAGAGAAGTTTTAATACTATGGTCGCCGTGCTCCTTTATAAGGTAAATATTTTATTCTGTTTTATCGACAATAATTTAATTTTTCAAAAGATGTTGACAAATTGAATTTTGAGAGTATATTGGATATCGGTAAAAAACATTTTAAGGGATAAAGTTTTACATTTTTAAAATTGGTTGTTTGAGAAAAACTATATCGAGTTGATGTTATAAAAAGATTTTTGTGTTCTTTGAAATTTGAATAGTATGATGTGATTTGTGCATGGTGCTTCAATTAATTCAAAAAGAAACACTGATCTCTCATATGAGAGATTGGATTCAAGCTTTTCATTTATGGAGAGTTTGATCCTGGCTCAGAACGAACGCTGGCGGCGTGGATTAGGCA
>JAGLRQ010000074.1 GCA_023136205.1 Candidatus Auribacterota bacterium | reverse complement strand
CCTATTTGTTCCGGAAAAGATAAAGAAGATTTTGAAGGTAATTTTATTCATATAATCAGAGATGTAACACAACTCAGGCAAGCCCAGCGTGAGTTAATACGTTCCCAAAAAATGGAGAGTGTTGGCGTGTTAGCCGCGGGTATTGCCCATGATTTTAAAAACATTCTCGCGTCTACACTTGGCTACGCGAGTCTTCTTGAAGAAGTTGTTCAAAAAGGGTCAAAACAAAAACAGTATTTAACCATAATTAAAAAATCTATTATTCGGGCAAAAAAGCTTACGAATCGTCTACTTACATTTAGCAGGAAAAGCCATTTTGAAAGCAATCCCATAGACTTAAACAAACTAATAACTGGAATAACAGAAATGCTTAGGGAAACGAAAGAACACAGAATTAGCCTGTGTCTGGACCTGTCAGAGGATCTTGACACAGTCAGGGGTGATTCCGGACAGATAGAACAGGTTATTACAAACCTGCTAATCAACGCGGCGGATGCCATTTCCGGTAATGGCAAAATTTTGATACATACCGAGAATTTTTATGCGGCTGAACTTTTTGTGTCGGCACATCCTGATATTAAACTAGGGGCATATATTCTGCTTTCTGTAACTGATACAGGAATCGGGATTCCCGTGGAAATATCAGAAAATATATTTGACCCATTTTTTACTACAAAAGATCCTTCTGTAAATTCAGGGCTCGGCCTTGCTGTATCTTATAACATTGTTAAAAATCATTCAGGAGTTATTGAATTTGAAAGCTCATCCCATGGCGGAACATTATTTAAAATTTACCTTCCTGTTTTTGATAGGAAAATGTTGCGGGAATCTACGGAGATAAAGGTTCCGCCTCGCGGCACGGAAACGATTCTCATTATAGAAGACGAAATAGAACTGCAGGGCCTTTATAAGGAGATTCTTAATCATTTGGGGTACAAAACAATTTTTGCCAAAAACGGCTTTGAAGCTCTTCAGGTTTACGCGGAGAAAAAGAGGATAATAGCTCTCGTTATTCTTGACTTAATAATGCCGAAGATGTCGGGGGCAGCTGCCTTCGAAGGCCTCAAGTCGGCTAATCCGGATTTGAAGGTTATTATCTCAAGCGGTTACTTAGAGAAAGAACAGGCCGCGGAAGTTCTTAAAAAGAGTACACAGGGTTTTGTTGAGAAGCCCTTTAGCATTTATGATTTGGCTGTTGAGGTTCGCCGTGTTCTGGATTTACGGTGAAAATAAGTTTTTAAAGGAGGAACTTAGACATGAGCGGAGATGTTACCGGACTTACAAAAAGAATAGAAAAAGAATTTTCCTTTGTTAAGGACCTGCTTGATGAAATCAATAAGATTATGGTAGGACAGAGTTACCTTATCGAAAGGCTTATGGTTGGACTTCTTGCAAACGGGCATGTTCTTCTTGAGGGTGTTCCCGGGCTTGCGAAAACCCTTGCGGTGAGAACACTTGCGGCGTGTATCAACGCGAAATTCCAGAGAATACAATTTACGCCTGACCTTTTACCCGCGGATATTATAGGAACACTGATTTATAATCCGAAAGAAGGAACTTTTGGCGTGAAAAAGGGGCCCGTATTCGCGAATTTCATCCTTGCTGATGAAATAAACAGGGCTCCCGCGAAGGTACAAAGCGCGCTTCTTGAAGCAATGCAGGAGAGGCAGGTTACTATTGGGAAAGAGACATTTAAGCTTGAGAAACCTTTTCTTGTTCTTGCGACCCAGAATCCCATTGAGCAGGAGGGAACATATCCTTTGCCGGAAGCACAGGTTGACAGATTCATGCTTAAAACCAAAATTACATATCCCTCCAGAGAAGAAGAAAAGAAAATAGTTGAAAGAATGGCTCATACTGAACAATCTTTTAATGTTAAAGCGGTTATTTCTCATGAAGAGATACTTAAGACAAGAGAACTTGTAGATGAAATTTATGTTGATGATAAAGTGAAGGACTATATTATTGATATTGTGTTCGCCACCAGAGAACCGGAAAAATATAAGCTGGATATTAAAGATTTTATCGAATATGGAGCTTCGCCCAGAGCGAGCATATATCTTACATTAGCTTCAAAAGCTTACGCCTTTCTTCAGGGAAGAGGATATATTACCCCCCAGGATGTTAAGTCTATCGGCATGGATGTTTTGAGACACAGAATAATTGTGACTTACGAAGCTGAAGCTGAGGACATAACTTCCGAAACTATTATTCAGAAAATATTTGACACTATTGAAGTACCGTAAAAAGCAGTGAATAGTGAATGGTGAATAGTATCTAGTCAATTCACGAGATAGTGCGGAGCATAGCGTAGCCTCCCCGAAGGGGACGATATACTAGTTGCCGGGTTATTGAATAACCGGATTTCGAGGGAATTCTTATGAAAGAAACATTTCTAAAAAAGGAAATATTTAAAAAGGTAAGACATATCCAGATATACACCACAAAAGTGGTGAATGAAGCCCTTTCCGGTGCTTATAAAAGTGTATTTAAAGGCAGTGGAGCTGAGTTTGAAGAGGTAAGAGAATATGTGCCTGGGGACGATGTAAGAAACATAGACTGGAATGTTACCGCGAGGATGGGGTCACCGTTTGTGAAGCTTTACGTTGAGGAAAGAGAGCTTACGGTAATACTTCTGGTTGATATGAGCCGGTCAAATATGTTTGGAACCAGGGTGCAAATGAAGAATGAAATTGCGGCTCAACTCAGCGCCGCTTTAGCTTTCTCAGCAATAAAAAATAATGATAAGGTAGGCCTGATTATCTTTACTGACAAAATAGAAAAGTATGTTCCTCCCAAGAAGGGAAAGAAGCATGTTTTACGGGTTATTCGTGAAATACTTTTTTTCAAACCTTCCGGTAGAAAAACAAACCTTACCTCTGCTATAGACTTTGCCAACAGTGTTCTTATTAAAAAAAGCGTGTTGTTTGTTATATCTGATTTTTATGATACCGGCTTTAAAAAGCCGATGATGATTGCCTCAAAAAAACACGATGTCATAGCTGTTCATGTAAAAGATTCCCTGGAGTATTCAATACCACGGGCTGGAATTGTACAGTTTGAAGATGCTGAAACCGGTGAAGTTGCCCTGGTTAATACATCTAACCTCAAGTTTAAGGAAAAGTATGAAGAAATAACAACTGCCGGAAGAGATGAATTGTACAGGTTAATCCGCTCAATGAATATAGACGTCATTTCGATTGAAACTGATAAATCCGTGTTTGAGCCTTTGGAAAAATTTTTTAGAATGAGAACCCGGAGAAGTGCATTACGGTAGGAACAGAAAATAAATATGTACAAAACAATATTTTTTAAAATTTTATTTGTTGGTTACCTTCTTTTTGCGGCAAGCCTATCTCTTTGTGAGGATATTCATACTTCCTTTACTGCTTCAGTAGATAAAACTGAAGTAAAAATAGGCCAGCCCATCACTTATACGCTTAAAGCGGTATATCCCCTGGATTCCAATCCGGGATTTCCGGAATTCTCAAATCAAATTGGTGACTTTGAGATAAAATCTTGTGATCGGAAAGACGCCAGGATGAAAACCGCTGATTTTATGGAAAGCGCGTTCAAGTATAAATTGTCCGGTTACGATATTGGATCATATATAATTCCGCCCGCGAAGCTTGGCCTGATTTTAGCTGATGGCAGCAAAAAAGATTATTTATCGGGGCAAATATTTATAGAAGTAAAAAGCGCCCTTGGTGAAAATCCTGAAGATATTAAAGACATAAAAACTGCTTTGAAAATCCCGGGATTTTCAGGTTCTTATATGATTATTGCCGTGTGTTTGTTGTTTATACTGTGCCTTGCGTATCTTTATTACCGGAGCAGTAAAGGGCTTCTTAAAATAGGCAAGATGCCGTCTATTTTTCCTCACGAAAAGGCATTGAACGCTTTAAATGATTTAAAGGAAAGCGATCTGGTAAACAGAGGGCTTATGAAAACTTTTTATTTCAGGCTTTCCGCGATTATGAGGTACTACATTGAAGAGCGTTTTGGTTTAAGGGCTCCTGAGAGAACGACGGAAGAATTTCTCGCGGAAATATCCAACGCAGACGTGTTTAACACCGGACAGAGAAATTATTTAAAAAGTTTTTTAAAAGCTTCTGATATTGTTAAATTCGCGAAACATGAACCTCAACTTCAAGAAGCGATTAGTTCGTTTGAGAAAACAGTGGATTTTGTAAATGAAACGAAAGAAGATTTTGAAGAGAAAGAACCGCAGATTTAAAAATGGAAATGATCGAGTTTAAAAATACATATATCCTGTTTTTTTTGATTCTTCTGCCATTGCTCGCGTTTTTTTGGAGCAGGAAAAGGTCTGGCGGGGGAATTATCTTTTCACACATTAGTAATATTAAGGCGGCAATGCCCCCTGCCAGGGTGAGAGGAAGACACCTTGTGAGTATTTTAAAAATGCTTGCAATGGCTGTTTTTATAATAGCCCTTGCCAGGCCTAGGATTCCTATTAAAGAAACCAAAATTCCTATCGAAACAATAGATATAGTTGTTGCTCTTGATATATCAACGAGCATGGATATAGCGGATATGCGGTTGGACAACAATTATGTTTCCAGGATAGATATAGCGAAAAGCGTCCTGAATAAATTTGTTGAGGAAAGGCCTTCAGACAGAATCGGGCTTGTCATTTTTTCCCGGTACGCTTTTTCAATTTCTCCTTCAACAATAGATCATGAGTATCTTTTAAACAGGATAAAATTGATACAGACGGGGATGATAAATGACGGTACGGCAATAGGAAGTGCTATTGGCACTGCGGTAAACAGATTGAAGAATTCAGATGTAAGAAGTAATGTGATAATTTTAATTACCGATGGGGCTAATAATGTATTTACTGTTGACCCGCTTGATGCTGCGGACATTGCGGCGCAGCTCGGTATAAAAATTTATACAATAGGGGTAGGAAGCAAAGGAGATAAAGAGATACCGTTTGGAAGAGACATGTTTGGCAGAACTATTTATGGTAAAGTTCCTGTTGAAATTGATGAAAAACTCCTTAAAGAAACAGCAGAAAAAACCAGGGGAGTTTATTTCAGAGCGGCGGATGCCGATTCTCTTAATAAAATTTTTAATGAAATTAATGAACTTGAAAAGACATCGGTAATGCAGAAGTTTTATATGCAATACACAGAACTGTATCCTTATTTGCTGATAGCGGGGTTAATGGTTATGCTTTTGCAAATAGTGCTTGTTGATACATTTTTTAGGAAATTGCCATGAGATTAGAAAATCCTTTATATTTGTGGTTTTTGATTCCGGTTATTTTAATCATAATTTTTATGTTTGACTCTTACAGACGGAAAAAGAAATTGCTTGCTATACTGGGAGATGGCAATTTACTGAAAAAACTTTCTTCAAGCCTTAGTAAGTTTCTAAGGAAATGCAAGATTGTTTTGATTTCTGTATCGTTGCTTCTTTCCGTTATCGCGATGGCAGGGCCGCAGTGGGGATACAAAATCGAGCAGGCAAAAACCAGAGGCGTTGATATCATGGTACTCCTGGATGTTTCAAGAAGTATGCTTGCTGAAGATGTAAAGCCGAACCGCCTGCAATTGGCCAAAACAGAAATCAGACAGCTTATCGATATGCTTCGCGGTGATCGGATAGGACTGGTTGTTTTTTCGGGTTCAAGTGTTCTGCAGTGTCCCCTCACTACAGATTATGCTGTCTTCGATATGTTTCTCAACGATGTTGATACTGATATGGTTTCACATGGAGGGACAGATCTTGGTAAAGCGGTTAGTATGGCTTCAAAATCCTTTGAAGGTTCAGAATCTAAATACCGTGTAGTTCTTCTGGTAACAGATGGTGAAGATCATGGAAAAGATACAGAAGCCGCAATAGAGGATTTAAAAGCGAAAAAGATTCACCTCTATATGCTGGGGGTAGGGACTATCAAGGGTGGGCTTATCCCGTTTCGGAAAGAGGATGGTTCAACAGGATATTTAAAGGATAAGAATGGGAATTACGTAAATTCCAAACTGGAAACCGAAATTTTCGCGAAGATCGCGAAGATTACCGGTTCAGGCGTTTATGTAAAAGCTATGCCTGGAGATGAAGACCTCATGGAAATTTACAAAAAAGGGATTGCAAAACTTGAAGAGAGAGAGATAAAAGCGTCTACCATTCGCAGATATGAAGAAAGATATCAAATGTTTCTCTTAGCAGCGCTGCTGCTTCTTGTCGCGGAATCTCTGATAGAGGAAAGGAAGAAGGAAGTTGAATATTAATAAGGGAATAATTTCTGTAATTATAGCGCTGGTATTAATAATCTTTCTTGTTTTATTCCATATGTTAGTGTCCCGGATACCGCCGTTTGTGTCCTTATCCCTTAATGACGCGGGAACGAAATTTGAAAACGGGGATTTTAACAATGCCTATAAAACATATGGTGAGTTAAAAACTAAAAACCCGCATTTGCCCGAAGCGGATTACGGCTTTTCTAATGCTGCTTATAAAATCGACAAATATGATGAATCTGAAGCAGGTTACACAAAGGCCGCGGAGGCCTGGAAAGCGGATAAAAATAAGTTGTTTAAGTCAACATATAATCTGGGCAATGTAAAATACCGCCAGGGAAAATTACAGGAAGCGCTTGATGTATATAAAAAAGCCATGGATATGGATCCTGAAGATGAAGATGTAAAGTATAATCATGAATTTGTGAAAATAAAAATAAAAGAAATGGAAAAAAGCCAGGAACAAAGACAGGGGAAAAAGGAGAAAGGCGAGAAGGAAGAAAAAGACAAATCTGAAACGGATAGCAGTCAAAAAGAGCAGGATAGGAAGACTGATAGCGGGGATAAAAAGGACGGGAAAAAAGAGCAGAAAGATCAACAGAAGAGCGGTGAGAAAGAAAAGAAAGCAGCCGAAGATCAAGAAAAGAAAGACGAAAAGCAGGAAAGTAAAGGAGAAAGACAACAGGGAAAAGACGGAGAACAAGAAGAAAAACAAACTGATTCTGTCCCAGTTGCCGATAAAGGTGAAGAAGAAGATTCAATAGATAAAAAAGATCTTGCCATACTTGGTGTGCTTGAAGAAGAGGAAGAAAAAGCCAGAAAAGAATATTTCAGGGGTAAAACGCGGACAATCGCGGATGATGGGAAAAACTGGTGATAAAGAAACTGGTATTTACTTTATTAATATTGTTTTTGGCGGGTCATGCTGTCGGGCTTGAATTGAGTGCCGAGGTTAACAGAAAAAATCTGACACTGTCTGAAACTGTGCAGTTTTCTGTCAATATCGAAGGCGATTTTTCCAAGAAGCCTGTTTTGCCGGCTTTAAGTGATTTTTATGTTATTGATACAAGAGTTTCTAATCAAATATCTATGACGAATTTCAAAACAATTAAGGTTATCCAATATGTATATGTCCTTAAGCCGAAGAAAGAAGGGGAGCTTGTAATAGGGTCTGTGAACCTTGAAGAGGGCGGCAAAAAGTACAGCACCTTGCCTATAAAAATAATGGTAAAAAAAGGGATCAGCAAGATTGTTCCGGCGGCAGGCCCGTCACCGCTCGTGAAAAGCGTTACAGCTGATGAGGGGAAAAAGAAAAAGGCCGAAGACAATATTTTTGTTGAGGAATATTTTGTTGAAAAAACAGCCTATGTTGAGGAACAGGTTGTTTTTGTAAGCAGATTTTATTACGATGCCAGACTGTTTGACTTAAGGGTTTTGAGACCTGTCCCGCTTCCATCTCCCGGCTTTATACCTGTCAGCTTTGGAAATGAAAGGAAGTTCCAGGAAAGAATTAATGGCAGGATATTTAATGTGGTGGAGTACAGGACAGCGTATTTTCCTATCAAGGAGGGAGAACATTCCATTTCCGGCCCCGATTACGAATTTGTTGTAGTTGTTAAGAGAGGTTTTTTAGGAAGTGTCAAACAGGGAAGTGTGAAAGGAAAAAAACATTCTTTGGATGTATCGGATTTGCCTGTTTCAGAAATGCCGGCTGATTTTAAAAATCAGGTGGGAAAGTATTCCATTGACGCGGCCATAAGCAAAAAAAGGCTTACTGAAGGAGAACCTCTTACATTTAAATTTACGATTACAGGTAATGGCAATCTTGGAAGCCTTACAGCTCCTATTTCTGATATAGATGGTTTTAAAATCGCGGGTATAGAAACGGAAACGAAAACGGTCGGTTCAGGTAAGAAACTCAAGAGAAAAAAAATATTCAGTTATATAATTATTCCTCTTTCCCTGGGAAACCTTAATATCCCGCCGGCAAAATTTTCTTATTTCGATCCTGAGACGTTTAAGTATGAAGTTCTTGTAACGTCTGCTATTGAAGTTTATGTTGAAAAGGGAGAAGAAAGAGGCCCTGTCCAAATTGTTACAATAGACAATGGGGAAAGCTTCCTGAGAGGTAAACAGGTGGTAAAAGAGAAGATGGATTTACCTGCTTACAGAAAAGATGTATGCCAGCCTGGGCGAAGAAGGTGTAATGACGCGAATATTCCCCTGACAATTTTCATTTATATGCTGGGATTGGGGATTTTTATCTTTGCCTTTATGTACAGCGGGCACCTTGAAAAATTAAGAACCGATGAAAAATATGTGAGGAGATTAAACTCCGGAAAAATGACAAAAAAATTACTTTTATCCGCCGCCGATTATGCCCGGAATGAGGATGCTAAAGCTTTTTCAACTGCTTTGAAGAACGGGGTGAGGGAATTTATCGGGAGCCGGCTGAATGTGCCGTCTCCGTCAGTTGATGCAGCTCTTATAAAAAACAGGATTACTTCCAAAGCAGATGAAGATATTATTGAAAAAGTAAAAACTATTTTTAACGAGTGTGACATGATAACTTTTTCATCGAAAAAGATAACGAAGGAAGAGATGTTGAAGCTTTTAGACGAAGCGGGAGAAGTTATAAATGGAATTTCTAAAGTTTTATAAATTCTGTGTTTCTGTGCCTCTATGGCTATTGTTTTTAATATTTTTGTTAAGCTTTCCACTTAATGGAGGGGCTGAATCCCTTGTAGAGAAAGGAAACAAGAATTATGACGACGATAACTATTCCGCAGCTGTAGATGAGTATGAAAAAGCTCTTGAAAAAGAATGTCCAGGCAATCCGGACGTTTACTTTAATCTTGGGAATGCCTATTTTAGAATGGGGGATATCGGTAAATCTATTTTGAATTATAAGCGGGTGCTTAAGATAAACCCTCGTAGTCCCGAGGGAAAAGCCAATTTAAAATATGTGAGCTCCTTTCTACAGGACCGCATAATTCCTGTCCGAAAGCCTCTTGCCTTAAGAATATTTTCAAAGCCTTTTTCTTATTTTTCAATGAAGGAGATTGTTTATCTGTGCGCGTTTGTTTTTTCTGCCGCTATGGTTCTTGTTTCACTCTCCTTTTTTGTCCAGTTTAAAAGGGTAGTTTATTATTTTGCTTCAGCCCTGATAATAATGTGGTTATTTTTATTTTCTTCTTTTCTTGTTGGCCGCGCGATTAGCGGTAGAGAGCAGGCAATAGTGCTTGTAAAAGAATCTTCTTTGAGATATGGCCCGGGCGAAAGGGAGACCTTGAAGCTGAGAGTTCATGAAGGAACGGAGATTTTTATAATCGGGAAAAGAGGTAAATGGTATTACGGGAAACTCATTGACAATCAGGATGGCTGGATTTTTGCGGGTGATGTGGGAATAATATAAATTTTATATATGTTGGGCATTATGTTAATAAAATATATTAATGGGATAGCGGTATTTCAGGCAATAAATTCCAAATGACAAATTACAAACAAACTCCAAATTCCAATAACCAAAAGCAAAAATCGTCTAAATTTAGTTGATATTTTGTAATTTTTAAAACCTTGCTTATTTCTATTAGATTTAACTTTTGAAAATGGGAGGGGTTTTATCAGTATACTATTTGCGGTTTTTATTGTTGGGTTTTTAGCAACCGGATCTCAGATTATAATCCTGAGAGAGTTTATGGCTCTTTTCGGCGGGAATGAGCTTTCTGCCGGGGCCGTCCTTTCTTCCTGGCTTTTCTGGACTGCCGCGGGCAGCATTATTGCTTCAAAAATTTTCCAGGGAAGAAAAATTTATTTCAAAAGCTCTCTCGCGGGATTTATTTTTTTATATGCCATCCTGATTATTATTACATTTTTCTTTATCCGCTGTATTAATGTTTTAATCGGAGTAAGGCCCGGGGAGATATTTGGCATTCTGCCTATCTGGGTTTCATCTTTTTGTATTCTGGCTCCAATGTGTTTTATAAGCGGGTCCATGTTTTCTTTTGCGTGCCGTGTCGCGGAGGGCTTACGTATATCTCCGCATAAAACTATAAATGCTGTTTACATCTTTGAAGCGCTGGGCGCGGTAGCAGGCGGCCTTATCGTAAGTTTTATTCTCATAAAATTTCGGGGAATATTTATTTCCGGTGGTATATTTTTAGTACTCGCTTCTCTTTCTGTGTACTGGTTATTAAAAAACAGCAGGCCTGTTTTTTCTATTTTGTCAGTACTGTTTTCTTTTGTATTTTTAATTGTTATTGCTGAACCGGTTGAAAAACTTTCAGAAGAGTTAAGGTGGAGAGGTTTTCAGATAGAAAAAACAGTTAATTCCATTTATGGGAATATCGCTGTGATAAAAGGGCGGGGCCAAAAAAGCCTTTTGGAAAATGGCATTTTGAATGCCACAATCCCCGATGAACGGACTGCGGAATATGCGGTTCAGATTCCTCTTCTTGAGCATCCTTTCCCGGAAAAGATCCTAATGGTTGGAGGAGGATTAGGAGGAGGGGTGGAAGAGGCATTGAAACATCCGTCTATAGAAACTCTGGATTATGTAGAGCTTGACCCTGACCTTGTAAAGGTTGCCAGAACGCATATAAAAGATGTAGATAAATCTCTTTCCCAAAAAAAGGTAAAGGTTATTTTCTCAGATGCCCGAAGATGGGTGGAAAGGGCCCGCGAAAAATATGATGTAATAATTGTTAATCTTCCTGACCCTGTGAATGCCCGGATTAACAGGATGTACACACAAGAGTTTTTCTACTTTGCAAAAGAAAGGCTCAATCCCGGCGGGATTTTTGCTTTCAGTATTTCCGTTAGTGAAAACTATATAAACAGAGAGGCACAGTCTCTTATCGCGTGTCTTTATGAAACGGTTAATTCTGTCTTTCGTGATGTGATAATTATTCCTGGTGAACTTCTTTTTTATATTGCATCGGATAAAAAGGGGATTCTTACGCAGGATGTCGCGGTTCTTGAAAAGCGGGTAAAAGAAAGGAACCTTGATTTAAAGTATGTACGGCAATATTACCTTGCTGATTGCTTAAGTCCATGGCGGATAAAATATTTTGAAGACAGCATAAATGAGCTATCCCATGTAAGGATAAACACAGACTATTCACCTGTCTGTTATTATTATGGCGAAGTTTATTGGAGTACTCTTTTTACAGACTGGTTCAGGAGGCTTCTTGTTGAATCCGGGAAAATAAAACTATGGTGGTTTTTAGCTATCCCGGGACTGCTTTTTGTTCTGAGAATTTTTATTAAGAAGCCTACGGGTTTTCCTGTCCTTTTTGCGGTATTTTCTTCGGGCTTTGCCGAAATTATGTTCCAGGTGCTTATAATTGTCATGTTTCAGGTTTATTATGGGTATCTTTATTACCGCCTGGGCATACTTATAACTTTCTTCATGATTGGATTGGTAATAGGTGCTTATGTAGCCGGAAAAATAAATACGGGAAAAACCGCCTGGCAGGTTTTTGTTTTGTCACAGATTGGGATGTGTATTTATCCTTTGTTGTTGCCTCTCATTTTTTTAAGCATGCGTTCAATCGGAGGAACTTCATCCTGGTACTGGGAATATATGGTGTTCCCAATCCTGCCGGTTATCGCGGGTTTTGTCGGAGGAATCCAGTTCCCGCTTGCAAACAGGCTATATCTGAAAAAACAAAAAGGATTGATTGGAAAAGTTTCAGGGCTTACATATGGGCTTGATGTTTTCGGCTCGTTTTTCGGTGCCCTGATAGGCAGTGCTATTCTTATTCCTCTCCTCGGAATATTTCAATCCTGTGTGGCAGCATCTATTATAAGCACTTCAGCGTTGGTTAGCCTGTTTATTTTTAAAGATAACAGGTGATCGTAAGCGTTAAGAGGAAGATTTTTGTATTAACAAGAGCAGAGTATTGGAGAGAGAAAATGTTCGAAATAAGATTAATTACAGCACGGCTGATTTTACTGATCAGCCTTCTGTTTATAGCGGAGCATGGCACATATGCTCAGGAACCGGCTGAGACTCATTTTTATTTTGTCCAAATTACGGATACCCATTTTGGAGAGGGTGACCATTTGGAGAGAACCAGGAAGGCTGTAGAACGCATCAATAATTTACCGATGGAAATCAAATGCGTGGTTCACACCGGGGATATAACGACAGATAAGATTAACGATAAAGCCATTGCGGGAGATGGCTTATCGGTATTGCGGGAGCTTAATGTTCCAATTCATTATGTGCCTGGAAATCATGATATTCTTCCCCATAACCTTGCATCCACATGCAAAGCGTATGTAGAAAACTTTGGGGATTTGATTACACAGGCAGAATATGAGAATGTTGTTTTTATCTTTGTCTACACAGAACCGTTGATCGAGTTATTTACTGTAGAAAATTACCAGCCCCTCAAGCGGCTCGAAAAGTATCTTAATAAATCAGAAGGGAAACCTGTGATAATATTTCATCATACAGCTTCTGTTGATGATTTCTATCAAAATAAAATGTATAAGAATTGGAAAGAGCATTTGCGGAGGAAGTGGGTAGCTCTCATTAACAGATATAATGTTAAAGCCGTTATCGCGGGGCACTTTCATCGGGATGAGCATCACTGGCTGGGGAAAGTGCCTCTTTATATTTCTTCTTCCATCGCGGGCAATTGGGGTAGACAGGCAACCTTCAGGATATATGAATATCGCGATGGAAAAATTGGATACCGGACACAATATATAGAGCAATAAAAAATTAAAATAGTTCGTATTCTAAACTGCCGAAACCCATCACATCTGTTTTTTTCTTGTCATCTGCCGGGCTGTTTTCGTAGTTAATCTGTACCGTAACCTTTGCGTTTAGCCTTTCATACAGCTTGAAGATAATAGAGGCTGTGCTGTCGGCGTGATACAAGTCATTGTTCTTGAGATTTGGATAATATTGTCCGGTTGCTTCCAGCCTGACTGTATCGTTTATCTTATAGTGCAGTATTCCCGCAAATCTTAATACAGGGTCTGTGACTGTTTTTTCATCCTGTTTTTTTGTATATTCAGCTTCCGCGTCACCTTCAACCTGCAGGGTCAGATTGTCCATTTTTATTAAATAGTAACCCAGCCCGCCTCCGCCGTTCGCGCGAAGATTAATATTGGCAATCCTGTCCTGCATTGCTGTTCCAAGCGCGTATAAGTATAATCTTTCGTTTAAAAAGTAATCGAATTTTCCGGAACCCTTTGAATAGTTTACTGTTTCTACATCTTCTTCTTTCCCGTACATTGTTATACCGTTTAAATTCAGGCGTGTTTTATCAGTTTCCCTTTTTATCATGGTTTTTCCTGTTAGTGATTTAGTATCTGAATTTCCGGATGTAAAAGCACCGCCGGCTTCAATTTTGCCTGTCCATTTAACCGGGGTTTTCCCAGGGGGCATTTCTGCTGCTCTTTCCTTGAAAGCTTCAGGAGTGTAACTTTTCACCTTTGCCCTGTCAATAGTCAGAACCCCCGCATAATCTGTTTCAAGGAAGATTTCGCTTTCAGTTACCTTTGTGATGATCCCGATTAATTTGTTCCCATCATGCAGGATCACATCGTGGGTATATGCCAGTTGCGCACCCAGAAAAATAAAGACAATTAAACTTACTAATTTTTGTATCATTTCTTTCTCCACATTGCCACCGGTAAAGAGTTGTTAATCATAAGAAAAAGAGGGCGGCTTTGCAAGTGAAAATATTTTTATTACCGATTACGTAATTTTGTACGTAATTTTATGCTTGACACTTGTATAAGAAACGATATAGCATGACCAAAATTTTGGGTTGTTTGATTGTATTAATAACTGTACTATGAATGACATTATGAATGACGAAAGGGAGTGAGATGATGGCGAAACAATGTGCTGTTAAGAAAAAAGTGGTACGGGAGGGGAAAGAACTTTTTGTATGTGATGAAACGCGAGCACGGCTTTTGCCTGTGTTACAACAAGTTCAGGATAAAAAAGGATATATTTCTGATGCCGATATGCAGGAAATTGCGGACAGTCTTGGCATTCATCCTGTAGAAGTGTACTCTGTTATTACGTTTTATTCGTTTTTAAATACGCGGAAAAAGGGCAAACACATTATACGTGTAAGCAGTTGTATTTCCAATGTAATGGCCGGGAGCGAGAAAATATTAAAAGAGTTTGAAAGAGCGCTAAAAATCAAGGTTGGTGAAACCACCAAAGATAAAAGAGTCACCTTGGAAAGGGCAAGTTGTATTGGCATGTGTGATCAGGCGCCGGCAATTATGGTTGATGATAAACTCATAGGGAATATGGCTCCTCAAGGAGTAAAAACAATAATAAGAGATTTTAAGTAAAAAAGAAAAAGGTTTAGGGAGAAAAATATGAAGATAGGAAGAGAAGGCCCGGTTATTTTTAGTGAGATTGAACCATACGCGGGGTTAAAAAACGCGTTGAATTTGGGAAAAACGAAAGTGCGTGATACAGTTCGGGATTCCAATTTAAAAGGGAGGGGCGGCGCGGGGTTTCCAACAGGGTTAAAGTGGAATTTTGTCGCGGTTTCCCCGGCAGAGAAAAAATATGTTGTATGCAATGCTGATGAGGGGGAACCCGGTACATTCAAAGACAGGGTTCTCTTAACAGAGTACCCCGGTTTATTTTTGGAAGGTATGATTATTGGAGCATTTTCTATTGGAGCGAAACAGGGTTTTTTGTATCTGCGGGGTGAATATAAATCTTTTCTTGGGATTTTAGAAAAAAAACTTGAAGAGATGAGGAAAGATGGCGTGCTTGGAACTGACATTATGGGCAAGAAAGGTTTTAGCTTTGATATTGAGATTAGAATGGGATCCGGAGCTTATGTTTGCGGGGAGGAAACAGCGCTTATTGAGTCAATTGAAGGAAACCGCGGCGAGCCGCGAAACAGGCCGCCTTTTCCCGCGAATACCGGATATAATGGATATCCTACTGTTGTGAATAATGTTGAAACTTTCGCGGTAGTTACTCATATTCTTGTAAAAGGTGCTGAATGGTTTAAATCAATTGGAACGGAAAAATCCGCTGGGTCAAAATTGCTCAGTATTTCCGGGGATTGTAAAAAGCCTGGTGTATATGAAATTCCTTTCGGGACATCAATAAAAGAGATTCTTAAGATGGCTGATGCCAAAGATACAAAAGCGGTACAAGTTGGCGGTGCTTCTGGAGTATGTATAGCCAAAAGCCGGTTTGACCGTAAAATTGCGTATGAAGATCTTTCCACAGGGGGTTCATTTATTATTTTCAATCAGAGCAGAAATATAATTGACGCCGCTAAAAATTTCCTTCAGTTTTTTGAAGAAGAGTCTTGCGGACAGTGTACTCCCTGCAGGGAAGGAATTCCTGTTCTTCTGGAAGGAGTAGAAATGCTTAAGGCGGGAGAGTGTACACAGGTTTATTTGAAAGAACTCCTTTCTTTGTCAGAAACGATGCAGCTTGCGTCCAAATGCGGATTGGGACAGTCAGCTCCGAATATGTTTATATCTGTAATAGATAATTTTAAGAAAGAATATACATTATCAAAGGTTAATAAAAAGGAGAAGAAGTTCAATGGATAATAATAAAAGACCATTCTCTCAGGACACTTCACGGGCCCCTATAAGCCAGAGGGGGCAGGAAGTTGAGACGATAGGCAGGGGTGCCTCGAAAGCCAAGATTAAGATAACTATTGATGATATAGAAATAAAAGTTCCCGCGGGCATTACCATTTTAGAAGCTGCTAAATCTGTGAATATAAAAATTCCCACATTGTGCCAACATGATGATCTTTGTCTTGCCGGTGTGTGTAGAATGTGTGTGGTCGAGGTGGAAGGACAGCGAACGCTTCAGGCTGCCTGTTCCTATCCTATATCCGAGCCTGTCAATGTAAAAACGTATTCTCCTCGCGTGAGACGTGCCCGGCATAATATAATTCAACTTCTTTTAAAAAATCACTATGGGGAATGTTATTCCTGTTCTCGCAATAATAATTGTGAGCTTCAATCCTTAGCAAAGGAATATGGGGTTAGTACCTATAAATTTGGGCATATTGACAATCCTCGCTATGAAAAAGATACGTCAAGTTATTCTGTTGAAAGGGATATGGACAAGTGTGTGTTATGCCGGCGTTGTGTCCGAACGTGTATTGATCTTCAGGAAGTGGGTGTTCTTGAAGCGGCTGATCGAGGCTCGGGTACAAAAATTGTAACCTATATGGATAAACCGTTGGAAGATGTGATCTGTATTAATTGTGGACAGTGTATTAATCGGTGTCCCACAGGCGCGTTAAAAGCGAAAGATCCCTCTCAGGCTGTATGGGAAGCAATTGATGACCCTTCAAAACATGTTGTTATGCAAACGGCTCCCAGTCCCCGGGCCGCGATCGGAGAAGAATTTGGCCTTCCTCCGGGGACAAGTGTGACCAAAAAGCTTAATACCGCTATTAAAAGAATGGGTTTTGATAGGGCGTTTGATACCAATTTTACCGCGGATTTGACTATTATGGAGGAAGGAACGGAACTTCTTTTAAGATTAAAAAAGGCTCTTGTTGATAAAGATAAAAATGTCGCGTTGCCTCTATTTACTTCCTGTTCACCGGGGTGGGTAAAATATATCGAATATTTTTATCCGGAAAAGCTTAATCATCTATCAACAGCAAAAAGCCCTCAGCAAATGTTCGGCGCTGTTGTAAAAACCTGGTACGCGAAAACCAACAATATCGACCCTAAGAATATTGTGAGTGTTTCTTTGATGCCCTGTTCCGCGAAGAAGTTTGAATGCGAACGCCCGGAAATGAACGCGTCCGGATTTAGAGATGTTGATCACGCGTTAACCACGCGGGAATTAGCAGGAATGATTAAAGAATGCGGTATCGATTTGCCGAATCTTCCGGAGTCAAATTTTGATGATCCCCTTGGCACCGGTACTGGAGCAGCCTTGATTTTTGGAGCGACAGGCGGTGTTATGGAAGCGGCAATCCGAACGGCCTACGAAATAGTTTCGGGGTCAGAAGTTCCTTTCGATAAACTTCGTATAACACCGGTACGTGGTATGGATGGTGTTCGGACAGCAGAAATTCCGATAAAAAAAGCTGTCGATGCTTGGAAGTTTTTAGAAGGAGCGACGCTTAAGGTGATGATTGGCCATGGGACAGCGAACGCGAAAAAAATAATGGATATGCTTTGCCAGGGTGAATTGGAGGGATATCATTTTATTGAAATTATGGCCTGTCCCGGCGGATGTCTCGGAGGAGGAGGCCAGCCGATTCCCACAAGCCCTGAAATCAGAGAAGCGCGGGCGAAAGCCATTTATGCTGAGGAGGAAGGTTTGCCGTACAGGAAGTCGCATGAGAACCCCTTTATAAAGAAAATTTACAAAGACTTTCTGGTTGAAGGCCCATGCGGCCGCACAAGCCATAAACTTTTGCATACTTCATATACCGCAAGGGGAAAATGGATAGGGAAAGAAAAGGGAAATAGAAAAAAGGCATAATACCAGCTAAAAAGGAGGTGTCTATGCAATACAATCCGGAAGAGACACTGAAAGAATTTGGCAGACTGATGGCTGATATCGAGAGAACTATTCCTGAAGAATATACATCATTTATCAGAGAAAAACAAACAATTACAAAGTCCGGCAAAGTTCCTGAGAAGACGAAGTGGTTGCTTTTGCTTATTGCAAGCGTTACCCAGAAATGTCCTGTTTGTATAGCTCGTGCTGTCAGGCATTGCCTTGACGCGGGCTGGAGTAAAGAAGAGATGATTGAGGCGTGTATGGTCGCGGTGCTTGTAGGTGGTTCAAGCGTAATGACCTATGTTACTCTTGTTGACAAAGCAATTCAGGATTTGCAGAAATAATAGAACTGAACAATATGCCTACGGTGAGGAGCGGAAACTCTAAAGCCAAGGGGAAGAGAATATAAAATAAGATATTTTATACCCCAACCTTCCTGTAGGATTTTGGCAGGGTTGGGGTTTTTTACATCCCGGGGTTATAACATTGTTGAGGAGAATATGGAAAAACGTTTAGGATTTGTAGGAATCATCATTGAAGACAGAAAAAGACAGGCATCTCAGGTTAATGAAGTACTTTCTGCGTATGGGGATGTTATTGTTGCCCGTATGGGCCTTCCCTACAGGGAGAAGATTTGCAGTGTTATTACGCTTATTGTAGACACAACAACAGATAAACTTGGAGCATTGACGGGTAAACTTGGCCAAATCCCCGGAATTTCTGTTAAATCAGCTTTAGCTAAGGAATAAATATGTCTGTTTTAGTTGAACGCGACCATATCGGGATATTTGGAAGAATGAATGTGGGGAAAAGCTCTGTTATGAATCTTTTAACCCAACAGGAAACATCCATTATAGATCCGACTCCCGGGACGACATCAGATACAAAATACGCGCTCTCGGAAATACACTGTGTCGGCCCGGTTAAAATATATGATACCGCGGGAGTTGATGAACCCAGCCTGCTTGGGGATAAAAAGCGCAAAAAAGTATTTAATGATATTAAAGAATGTGACCTTGCCCTTATTATGATAAACCCGGCTTTCATTGAGTTTAAAAGCGAAGAGGGCCTTATAAAAAAAGCAAGAGAATTAGATAAACAGATACTTATAATCTATAACATATTTAATGACGATGACGGAAAGAAGATAAGAGAATGCGAGCAGAAAAATCCGGTTTTACGGTTTTGTAAAAAGATTACGTTAAAAGCAAATGATGAAAGATATAGAAAAGAACTGATAGATTTTATAATTGCTAATTTTAAATCAAAGAACCAAAAACACGAACTCTTTCCATTCCTTGAGAAAGATGAGTATTATGTTTTAATTATACCCATGGACGCGGAAACTCCGCCTGGAAGATATTTAAGGCCGCAGGCAATGTCAGAAGAGTATATAACAAGGAATTGGGCATACCCGGTATCGTTCAGGCTGGACCTTGGAAAAGCAAGGTCTGAAATAAATGAAGAAAGAGAATTCGAAGAGAAAAGGTTTAACAGTTTTTTAAATGATTTTAAAAAAAGGCCAAAAGCCATGATAACCGATTCTCAGGCAATGGATATTATGAATAGATGGTGCCCTGAAGATATTATGCTTACAACCTTTTCTATTACGATGATTAACTATATTTCGCGTGGTAAACTTAAAGAATTTATTGAAGGGATAAATACCCTTAAAAATTTGAAAAGCGGAGACAGGGTTTTGGTAGTTGAAGCGTGTAACCACTCCCGTATAGGAGAGGATATAGGGACAGTCCAAATACCGAATTATTTTAAAAAGCATTTTAAAGGGATTGTTTTAGAACATAATTTCGGCCGGGAGTTTCAGGAAAATGAAAATCTCAGGCGCTATAAGCTTATTATCCACTGCGGCGGCTGTATGATAAGTTCCCAGAAACTGCTTGCAAGAATTCACGAGCTTGAAGCTGTTGGTATACCTTTTACAAATTACGGGCTTTTTTTAGCGTATCTTCAAGGCCGGGAAGCATTAAATAAAGTAATAAAACCGTGGAACCTGTGTTGATTGGGAGATAAAAACAATGGATACAATAATTAAAACAAAAGATTGGGCGGCAGGCAGGATAAAAGAAGATGAAATTAAGAAGTATATGGATAACGGCAGGGATTTTATTGATGATTCCGGAATAATTGAAAAACTTAAGTTAAATAAAACTGCGGAACCTTCAAGAATAATGGAAATTTTAAAAAAATCGCTTGCCGTTGAAACCCTGACACCGGATGAGACCGCACTTTTATTAAACGTTGATGATAAAGATATGCTGGATGAAATGGAAAAAACAGCGGCTGAGGTAAAAAGGAAGGTTTACGATAACCGTATCGTTACTTTTGCACCCCTTTATCTGGGAAATAAATGTGTAAATAACTGTTTTTACTGCGGTTTTCGGTCAGAGAATGACAGTTCCAGCCGGAGAGTCCTGGAATTTAATGAAGTAAAAAAAGAAATTGAAGTTTTGACAGGGAAAATCGGACACAAAAGGCTTGTTGTGGTTTACGGTGAACATCCTTCAATGGATATAGACTATATGACCGGAAGCATAAAAGCAATTTACAGTGTAAGTGTTCAAACCAAAAAGGGGCATAGTGAAATAAGAAGGGTTAACGTAAACGCGCCTCCGCTTTCTGTAAGTGAGCTAAGGAAATTAAAAGAAGCGGGAATAGGTACTTACCAGGTATTTCAGGAAACCTATAATCGCCAAACCTACGCGAATGTGCATCCCGTTAATACAATAAAAGGCAACTACCGTTGGCGACTTTATTCAATGCATCGTGCAATGGAGGCGGGTGTAGATGATGTTGGAATAGGTGTGCTTTTTGGCCTTCATGATTGGCGTTTTGAAGTCATGGGCCTTTTATATCACGCTATAGAACTTGAAAAAAAATTTGGGATAGGCCCTCATACAATTTCTTTCCCGCGCCTTGAACCGGCAGAAAATACCCCCTTTACAAAAAACAATCAAAATAGTGTTAGTGATGAAGATTTCAAAAAGCTTATAACTGTTATAAGGCTTTCAGTCCCTTATACAGGGATGATAATAACAGCGAGGGAGACGAGAGCATTGAGGAAGGAATCTTTCCGCCTTGGTGTTACTCAAACCGATGCGTCTTCACGTATAGGAATCGGAGCCTACAGTGAGGGCAATACCTGCCAGGAAGGTAAGAAACAACAGTTTTTCCTGGGTGATACAAGGTCTCTGGATGAGGTAATAAAGGAACTTGCTGAGATGGGGTATATTACTTCTTTTTGTACTGCCGGATACCGGTGTGGAAGGACTGGCCTGAAGATAATGGATCTTTTAAGGACAGGTACGGAAGGTAAATTCTGTAAACAAAATGCCGTTCTTACTTTCAGGGAATGGCTTGATGATTTCGCGAGCCCGCAGACTCTTGAAATCGGGGAAAAGCTTATAAGCAAAGAAATTGAGGAGATAAAAACGAGGATACCGAAATTTTATGGCGAATTTATAAATTACTATGATCGCGTTAAATCAGGTGAAAGGGATATATATGTTTAACCCCAGAGTTAAACAATGAAAAAGAGTCAAATAATTGATTGTTTAAAATCGAAGAAAACTCAACAACTCTTTGAGCTTGCCGATAAGACGCGCAAAAAGCATTGTGG
>JAGLRQ010000073.1 GCA_023136205.1 Candidatus Auribacterota bacterium | reverse complement strand
TGTAGCAAAAAGAGCGGAAGAACTTCAGTGTAAAACAATAGTGCTGCAGTCAGGAGAAGATAAATATTATAAGATTAATGATTTATGCGCATTGATAAGAAAGATAAAAAAAGAGGTTGATTGCGCGATTACACTTTCTATTGGAGAAAGAACATATGAAGAATATAAACAGTTAAAAGAAGCGGGAACAGACAGGTATTTGCTTAAATTTGAAACATCTGATGAAGGATTATACCGGCAGTTAAAGCCTGATTCATCATACACGCAAAGGTTGCTTTGTCTTCGGTGGTTAAAAGAATTGGGGTATCAGGTTGGTTCCGGAAACATGGTAGGGCTGCCTGGACAAACACTTGATATATTGGCCGGCGATATACTTTTAATGAAGGAATTAGAATTAGATATGATAGGAATAGGCCCTTTTATTTCCCATCCTGATACATTGCTCAAGCATGTAAAAGGGGGAACCCTGGAAATGGTACTAAAAACAGTTGCCCTGGCACGAATAGTAACACGTGATACACATATTCCCGCGACTACAGCGGTGGGCACTATTGATCCTCTGGGGCGGCAAAAGGCATTGCAGTGTGGTGCAAACGTAATAATGCCGAATCTAAGCCCGCAGAAAAACAGGGAGTATTACCAGATATATCCCAATAAGATTTGTATTAATGATCAACCGGGTGATTGCCGTGTGTGTATTGGAACTATGGTTAAATCATTGGGTAGAACTATTTCTGGAGATTATGGGCATAGTTTGAGATAATGCTAGCAAGAGGTTTTTACATTCTGTAAAATTGCGGTAAGAAGAAACCCAATAACGGCAAGGAGGGGCATGATGAAAGTAACAATCAGATACTGGCTGAGGCCGGTAGCTCACTGCGAAGAAGGCTGCTGTAATCTGTCCCGGGCAAGACTTTAAACTGCTCTGTTAGATTAGACCGGAAGAGATGAGAAAAAGGCATGAATTTAACTGAAAATATCAAGCAGTTTTTCCTAAGGCAGGGGTTTGTTGTGATCTCTACTATAGGAACAGACGGGTTTCCTCATAATTCCTGTAAGGGTATAGTTAAGATAAAAAGCAATGGTAAAATATATCTGATTGACCTTTATGGTGAAAAAACATATGAAAATTTGAGGAACAATCCGAATATGTGTATTATGGCTGTGGATGAGAATGAATTCAAAGGATATTGCCTGAAAGGAAAGGCAAAAGAGGTTAGTGAAGATGAAATAGATCCTGAGATTTTAGATGATTGGAAGGAAAAACTTCACGGCAGAATAACCGACAGGATAATAAATAGTGTGAGAGGCAAAAAAGGCCATCCCAGCCACCCCGAAGCCTCAATGCCCCAGCCAAAACATCTTATCATTATGGAGGTAAGTGAAATTATAGACCTTACTCCGGACCATATAAAAAACACAGATTGATATGATGTACTATAATTTTTAAGGGATAAAGGAGGGCGAATATATGGGCAATGTGTTCGCTGGCAGTGAAGTCGTTGAAATGGGAATCCAAATAGAGAAAAACGGCAGGGATTTCTATGGCGTACTGCTTGAAAAATCAAAGAGCGAAAAAGCGCGCGAGATATATAAGTATCTCTCTGCTGAAGAGGGGAAACACATAGTTGCTTTTGAAAAAGTTCTTGAATTAATCCGTAATTATGAACCTGTAGAATCATATCCGGGAGAATATTTTGCCTATTTGAAAGCATTGGCTGGGGGCTATGTATTTACCCGGAAAAACAAAGGTTCGGAAATAGCGGAAAAGATCAAAAGTGATAATGAGGCAGTTGATCTTGGCATCAAATTTGAGAAAGAGTCTATTGTTTTTTATGAAGGCATGAAAAACGTTGTGCCGGAGAGAGAACGCGGTGTAATTGATGCGCTTATCAATCAGGAAAAAAATCATCTTCTTAAACTGATTGAAATTAAAGATAGCCTGTAATTAAGAATGGTTTTAATTATGATGGTTTTTTTAAATGAAGTTGTTAAGCTGTGGCTTAATGTGGCGCCGTATTTATTGCTTGGAATAGTTATTGCGGGCATTTTACATATTTTTATGGGAAAAGATTTTATAACCCGGCATCTTGGGAAACCCGGCTTTGCTTCCATATTAAAGGCAACAATTTTTGGAGTTCCTCTTCCGGTGTGTTCATGCGGGGTAATTCCCCTGGCGAGTTCTCTGAAAAAAGACGGAGCAAATACATCAAGTGTTCTAGCTTTTCTGGTTTCCACGCCTACCTCGGGTGTTGATTCAATTCTTGCCACATTTTCTTTAATGGGTCTATTGTTCGCGGCCTTCAGGCTTATTGGAGCTTTTGTCGCGGGATTAACTGTTGGGATTACGGATTACCTGTTTGGAAGCGAAAACAAGCAGGAGTCTTATATGGCAGATCATTCCCATCCTGAAATTACCGCGGGGATGAAAATCAGGGAGTTTTTTTATTATACCTTCCGGGAAATACCGCGGGATATTGGCAAATGGCTGCTTGTCGGAACTATTTTCGGTGGAGCCATTGCCGCGTTTGTGCCTGCAGATTTTTTTTCCGGCTATTTAGGATTTCCGCTTGATTTTATTGTTGCTCTGCTTGTTGGTATCCCAATGTATGTTTGTGCTACAGGTTCCATTCCAATAGCCGCGTCGCTTATTATGAAGGGTTTTTCTCCCGGGGCCGGATTGGTATTTCTGATAGTAGGCCCTGCTACCAACGCGATAACACTTTCTTTTGTAAGGGCGAAATTAGGGAAAAAGTCTTTTTATCTTTATTTAATAAGTATAGTTGTAACAGCTGTGGTTCTCGGTTTGTTTTTTAACGGTATTTGGGCGGCCCTGGGTAAGAATGTTAGCCTTGTTGCCGGACACGGTAAGATTATTCCTTACTGGATAAAACTTGGTTCAGGAATAATGTTGCTCTCTCTTATAGCAAGTACTTTTTTGAACAGAGGAAGCCGTATGGAGAAGCCGGATATGGAGTTGGGAGTCCCCGATCTTCATTGTAAGAGTTGTAAAATTAAAGTTGAAAACAGTCTCCGTGGGATTGACGGATTAGAAAAGGTATCAATTGACATAGAAAATAAGGTTGTGCAAATAAAAGGTAGTGTTAACAGGAAAGAAGTTTTGGATAAAATAAAAGAAGCGGGATATAATCCAACACCAAAAACGGGTAATTTGAAATAATACAACTGGAGTTAATCTTGACAAATCGTATGATATCAGGCAGTATTTAAGTGTGTACACAAATAGTACTACATTAAAAGATTAGAAATTGAGGTGCAAAGTGAGTATAGCTGTTAATTTATTAAAAGCCAGTCATGTGGGTGTAAGAGATTTTAGGGAACATTTATCCGGATATCTTAAAAAAAAGGCTTTCTTTGTAATTACTGAACGGGGAGAACCTTCAAACGTTGTGCTGCCATATAAAGATATGATTGAATTACTAGACATCGTTGATGAACTGTCAGATCCTGCAACAGTAGAAGCTGTTTTAGAGGGCAGCAAAGCGGTTAAATCCGGGAAAAAGGGGGTTTCCGCGGCCAGGTTTCTCAAGAGCGCGAAGGCAAGCCTTAAATGAAATATGAGCTTAGGTTTCCGACAGCTTCCCTGGAGAAAAGATTTAATTTTTATTTTAATAGTATTCCATCTACAAAGATTCGAAAACTAATATGGGAAAAGATTGCTGGACTAGAATCTAATCCAAGGCCTTTTGGTGAACCCAAAATTAAACCTCCCATTCATATTTCCAGCTATGTTGCGGAGTACAGAGTGCGAATAGGGGATTATAGGGTTCTTTATAATGTTGATGATAAGAAGAAAATTGTGTGGCTTTTAGTTCTAAGGAAACGTAACGAAAAAACGTACAAATAATATTTGGGCCGCTTAAAAATAGACACCATCCC
>JAGLRQ010000072.1 GCA_023136205.1 Candidatus Auribacterota bacterium | reverse complement strand
AAGAAATTTAAGAAAAGACTTCGACCGCTTGCCTGGGGAAGGCCAAAGAAGGAAAAATAGCAACAGATACCTACATATCTTCTTTAACTCTTTCTAATTCTTCCCACCTGTTATAAAGATCTTTGAGAGATTCTCTTATCTGATTAACTTTTTCATTAAGCTGTTTAATTTTACTTCGATCTTTCTGATAGAAATCAGGTTGGGCCATAACATTAACAATTTGCTTCTGTTCAGCCTCCATTTTTTCAATCTTTGCCGGAAGATTTTTTAATTCAAGTTTATCTTTATACGAAAGTTTTTTTGGTTTCGCGGGTTTATGATGCTGAACATTTTCTTTGTTCGAAGTGGCTTTAACCTTTTTTTTGCTTTTAGCTGGTTTTCGCTGAATCAACCAATCATCATAACCCCCGGGATATTCTTTGATTTCACCTTCACCTTCAAGAACTATCGTAGATGTGGCAATATTATTTAAAAAAGCCCTGTCATGGCTTACCAGAAACAGTGTTCCGGAATATTTAAGTAACAATTCCTCTAACAGCTCAAGAGTTTCAATGTCTAGATCGTTTGTCGGTTCATCCATTACAAGAACGTTAGATGGTTTAGTAAAAAGACGTGCAAGCAGTAATCGATTACGTTCGCCTCCCGATAAAACCTTAACGGGCGTCTTTGCTCGCTCAGGTGGAAAAAGAAAATCCTGCAAATAGCCGAAAACATGTTTTGTCTTTCCGTTTACTGTAATCAGGTCCGAAGGCCCGCAGACATTTTCCCTGACACTCTTTTCTTTATCCAATTTTTCTCTAAGCTGATCGTAATATAAGAGATTGATCTTGGTCCCTAACTTTATATTTCCTTTTTGAGCCTCTATCTGTCCAACTAAAATTCTCAATAATGTTGTCTTGCCTGAACCGTTAGGGCCAATAACGCCAATTTTATCTCCTCTCATAATACGTGTTGAAAAATTTCTAATAAGACATTTATCACCATAAGAATAACAAATATTTGTTGCCTTAATAACAAGTTGGCCTGAACGCCCTGATTCTTCTGCCCTCATTTTAACCTGTCCGATAAGCTGCCGTTGAGCTTGCTTTTCTTCCCTCATAATCTTAAGCGCACGCACTCGCCCTTCATTTCTTGTCCGACGAGCCTTTATCCCTTTTCTTATCCAGATTTCTTCCTTTGCCAGTTTTTTATCAAACTGTGTCCGCTGAGTAGCCTCAACTTCCAGGGCTTGTGCTTTGCGATCCAAAAAAGTTTTATACCCACATGGCCAGCTGAAGATCCTTCCCCGATCAAGTTCAACTATACAAGTTGATAAATTATTCATAAAAGCTCTGTCATGAGTTACAAAAAATAAAGTACCTTTATAGCTTTTTAAAAATTCTTCAAGCCAGGTAATTGATTCAATATCCAGATGATTTGTCGGTTCATCTAAAAGTAAAATTTCAGGACTGCAAACTAAAGCCTTTGCTAACAAAACCTTTCGTTTCTGCCCTCCTGATAAATGTTCAAATTTGCTATTATGATCAAGTTTCATCTGAGTAATTGCATACTCGACCTGATTATTAATGTTCCAGCCATTAGTATGATCCATTTGGTGCTGAAGATCATCAAGCTTGCGTAATAATCCATTGGACTGTTTAGTTTCAAGCAGATGACTGACATAATGATATTCTTTTAAAATCTGCGCGCGTTCACCAAGCCCGGAAAGGACAAGATCAAATACATTTCCGTTAATATCATTGGGAATTTCCTGCGGAAGAAGAGTTCGCTGAATACCTTTTTGACAAACAATCTCTCCTGAGTCTACAGCTATTTGCCCAACCATGACCTTCATCAGCGTAGTTTTGCCAACGCCATTTCTTCCGAGCAAAGCTACGCGCTGCCCAGGTTCAAGCTGAAGGCTTAATTTATCAAATAAAGGCGGCCCGCCAAAGGCTAATGAAATATCTTGTAAACTTATTAATGAGATTGTGTTCAAGCCTCCACATTAGAAGTTACATACAGGAAAACCTTCTTAACCTTACTATTCCCAAGTATCTGTTTTTCAAAATCTATCAGTGCCTTACTTTCCGCAGAAAACTTCATATCAAATCCCTTATAGTAAAAATAGTAAAAATAGGGACAGCGACTATTTTATTGACAGTTTCCTTAATATACAGAAAATAGAGACAGACACCTATTAAATTTCTCGACGACAAAGAAAAAAGGGACAGTCCACCCGCTCACTGCGTTCGCTTGGGACTTTCCCCATTTTCTTAAAGCTTCTGGAATGAAACACCCAATTCCTAGCGAAGGCGGAATGGTGGAGGTGGCGGGAGTTGAACCCGCGTCCTAAAATATATTCGCGGCAGCATACCACATGTTTCTTCTGGTTCGAAAATCTCGCGTTGAAAGCTCAAACCAGATAAAAAACTTTCAACGCTAACCCTGTGGCGATTTAACTTCTTTTTAACAAGGTGGCTTAAAAAGAAGCGAGCCTACTGCTGGTCGCCCTTAAGATCCCGCAGGCTGAATCTTTCGGACGTGGCTGAATTAAGCAGCCAGAGCTAACTGTTCGTCTGCAGTTATATTGTACAAGGTTTTTAAGGAGGCCTCCTTGCAACCTCCACATGCAGCTTCCGTTTCAACATTCCAGTCGAATCCGTATCACCCCCAAAGAACAATAGGCATAATAAGCCTGAGAAACACCTATTTATATACCATCATTTGTTAAATTGTCAAGGTGGATTGTGGGGGGGAGTTTCGAATAATTTATTTTCTGCTTGTTATCTTTTTCGCGTGCTGCATTTGGCGCAAGGCATCTTTTTTCTTAATTGTCTCTCTTTTGTCAAACTGGGTTTTTCCTTTTCCAACAGCAAGCTCGACCTTTACCATGCCTTTTTTGAAATACAGCTTAAGAGGGATTAGAGAATAGCCTTTTAACGATATTTGCCCGAAAAGCTTTTTTATCTGTGATTTGTGGAGAAGAAGCTTTCTTGTTCTTAGAGGATCGTGATTACTTATGTTCCCGAATTCATAAGGGCTTATATGAAGGTTACATAGGAGAACTTCTCCATTATCTATTCTGGCAAACGCGTCGGCAAGGTTTCCCCTTTTTCTTCTTAAGGATTTTACCTCTGTGCCTTTTAGCTCAATACCGGCTTCAAAGGTTTCAATAATTTGGTAATCCCTGCGGGCTTTTCTGTTTGTAATGATGGTTGTCATAATTATTTGCTCAGCATGAAATCGGGATCGCTTTTAAGTTTTTCCCTTGCTTCTTCAAACATCATTTTTATGGCAGGGTGGTCGGATTTGAATGCTCTTTTGGTGTAGTCAGGGTCTTTGATGATTTTTTCATATTCCGGTTGGAATTCAGTAAAATAGGAGCCGTATATATGCAGGGAGTCTGATATATCCACATACCTGCCAACCTTGACCGGTTTTTTTATTCTTTCAGATATTTGTTCCGCGATTTCCTTCTGCAAATCTGTCATTGCAAAAGCATTCATGAACCACGCTTTATACGCGTCCCTGCTTCTCCAATGGGTGTTAAGGTTAAGAACAAGTTCATCCTTTTCTCCTTTTAGAAGCCTGAACCATAACCTCTGCAGACAGGGAGGATCCTCAAGCTTTGTATCTGCTGTTGGCATCCAAGTGATTGCCTGGGCCCTTCTTGTGAAATGAGTTTCACATAGTTTATTTACCACGTATTCTATTTGATCAATTTCATTCAGCTTTGGGGAGGAAGGGTTTTCCAGGTCTTCTGTTGGGATATATTTAAACAGGCGCCCATGATATGTATATGTCCACTTATCTTTATCTTCCGGGTCTACCCAGTGGTCGTGTATGCCTTTTATGACTTCCTGCCTGTATATTTCGAGTTCGGCAGGCCCTCCGGGGAAATTTTTGTGTATTCTGGGTTCGGCAAAAGGTTCTGTAACCTCAATCATTACGGTTGCATCTTTGCTTGGGGGGTCTATGAATTCACCCGCATTATTTTTTTTGTCGTATTCAGTCCTGAGTTCTACCCCTTTTTGCCATATTTCTACAATAGCTTTTTCCCATGCTTCCGGAAGCGTATTTCCTTTGATAAAAAGGCAGGGGATATTGCTTTTTTTCATTTGAAAACTCCTTACTTTTCCTCCTGTTCGTCGGCGTTTTTACTTGCTTCAAGTCCTTAATTAATTTTTTTGGAACCTGTCCGCCGAAGCTTCTGGAGTGAAATACCCAACTCCAAGCGAAGGCGGATGGTGCGGACAAGAGGACTTGAACCTCCACAGCCTTTCGGCCACTAGACCCTGAATCTAGCGCGTCTGCCATTCCGCCATGTCCGCACTAATTTCCAGAGGGTTATTATCTGAGGATTGGTTCGATATGTCAATAGTTCATTGTGGTTAAAAATTTTTGTTACACTCAGACACAATTGTGTTATATATAGAGGATGAAGAAAAATCAACCGATTGGGATTTTTGACTCGGGTGTAGGCGGGCTTACTGTTCTTAATGAAATTGTAAAACTGCTTCCAGGAGAAGATATTGTTTATTTTGGAGATACCGCCAGAGTTCCTTATGGGGCCAAATCGCCCGAAACGGTTAAAAATTTTGCTATTGAGAACAGCCTTTTTTTGCTGGAACATAATGTAAAAATGATTATAGCTGCCTGTAATACAGTGTCTTCCGTAGCTTTTCCTTATCTTGTTAGAAAAGTGCCGGTTCCGGTAATAGATGTTCTTAAACCTGCAGTCAGAAAAGCGGTAGAAAGCTCCTCTTCCGGGAGAATTGGTGTTATAGGCACTAATGCTACCATAAGAAGCAGGGCGTATGAAAAACAGATACTCCGGTTGAGACCTAAGACAAAAGTTTTTTTTCAGGCGTGCCCTCTTTTTGTGCCTTTTGTAGAAGAGGGATTTGTCTCCGGAAGACCTCTCAAAGATATTGTTAAGATATATTTAAAAGGGTTAAAGGAAAAGAATATTGATACACTCGTGCTTGGATGTACGCATTACCCGTTAATCAAGGGTGAAATATCGAGATACATGAGTAAGAAAGTCTTATTGGTTGATTCGGCAAGGACGGCCGCGGAAGATGTGAAAGAGGTTTTAAAGAAAAGGGGTGTTCTGTCCGGGAAAAAGAGGGGAGCTATTAAATATTTTGTAAGCGATTCTCCTGAGATGTTCAAAAAATGCGGGAAGAAGTTTATCGGGAAAAAGATTTTTAATGTAAATGTTGTTAAAGAGGAAGTTTCATATGTATGGAGTAAGTGTCGAAGGAAGTTTTAGTGCCGCGCACAGCGTAGATATCGGGTGCGGCAAGTTTGAAGATATGCACGGGCACAACTGGAAAGTTCTTGTTACGGTTGAGGCTCTTGGCCTGAATTCAAATGGAATGATTATCGATTTTAACGTTGTAAAAGCCGCTCTTGACGAAACGCTTTGTATCCTTGACCATAAAAATCTTAATGAGATAGATTTCTTTGTGGAAAATAATCCTACTTCTGAAAACATTTCAAAATTCCTGCATGACAGTATTGATAAAAAACTTAGGCCGGAGTCTAAAAATCTTGTGCTGAGCGAAGTCAGGGTATGGGAAACCGAATTGAATTCCGCGTATTATAGAAGAAAATAGCAGGAGGTTTCTATGAATGTCTATAAAGCCGCAATATCAAGAAGGACTATAAGGAAGTTCAAGCAGAAAGAAATTCCAATATCTACTCTTATGAAATTGGTCAATTCCGCGCGAATGGCGCCGAGCACTGCCAATCTCCAGCCGCTTGAATATATTATTGTTAAAGAAAAGCCTTTGAGGGCAAAAATATTTGACTGCGTAAGCTGGGCGGGATATATAGCGCCTGAAGGAAATCCGGGCAGTGGGGAAAAACCTGTTGCTTATATTGTAATTATTGTTGATTCCGGTGTTGTTGGACTCTCCAAATTTGAGAGAGACGTTGGTTCTTCTGCCGAGAACATAATGCTTTCAGCCTGGGAAATGGGTATAGGAACCTGCTGGATGGGAGCTATTAACAGGGAGAAAATTGCAAAAGTTCTTAAGATTCCGGCCTCTTACCATGTTGATACCGTTATAGCGTTAGGGTATAAAAACGAAAAACCCAGGGCCGTTCCATTGAAAAAGGACTGTAAGTATTGGAAAGGCAGAGACGGAGAATTAAGGGTACCCAAAAAAAGCTTAAAAAGAATTGTTCACAAAAATAAATTTTGACTAACTGAAACAGCTGGAAATAGAGAGGAGTCTTTTGATTATTACCAGAAACAAGTTTTTAAAATTGGTTGGGTTTTTTGCTTTAACAGTCTTTGTGACAGTTGCAGCAGGTGATATCGTCCATTTTAAAAATGGCAAGAAAATTGAAGGAACAGTTGAAGCCCTTGATGATGGCACTCTTTTGCTGAAAACAAGCACAGGGAAAATTACCATTAGAAAATCATCGGTTAAAAACATTGAACGTTCTGCTTTAGAAAAGCAGGAGGAAGATGCTGTTCCATCCGGGAATGAGCAGAGTTCTTTTTTAAAAAACTGTCCTGAAAAGTTTAAAGATCTTGCCGGAGATTTTGACAGCCTGCAGAAAGGCAGGGAAAATGCTATAAAAAAGAATAAGTTAAAGAAATATGCGCTGTATAAAATTCTAAGGCTTGAAAATACAAATAAGAAATTAAATGTTGAATTAACGTCCTTGAATAAGAGAATTGCTTTGATAAATCCGGAACGTAATGTGAAAAACTATAACTCTCTGATTAAAAAAAGCAATAATATATCTGCCAGAATACAGATAAACCATAGTAACCTTACGCAGTTGAACAAAAAGTATGAAAAGATAGATAGCGATATAAACGACTACTTTGATTTGCTTAATGAATCTAAAGAAAAGATTAATAAAAAGCATGAAGAAGTCTCGAAATCGCTTACTCCTGAAGAAGAGGAATATTTTCAGACATTATGCTCGGAGCTTAAAGAATTTGAATCTGATTTCGTCAGGCATGAATATAAATATGATAAAAAACACAAATCAACTATTGTTGTCAGTTCATTGTTAAATGGAAAGGTTAGGGCGAATTTAATTGTTGATACCGGAGCAAGTCTTGTGTGTATGTCGGAGAAGATTGCCAATAAGCTCGGGATAGACACTGACAAGTCCCTTTTTACCATGACCGTGTTGCTTGCCGATGGCAGTCAGGGTAAGGCTATGCCGTTAATTCTGAAAAGTGTCAAAGTCGGCGATCTTGAGGTGCAATATGTTAGAGCGGCAGTTTTAAATGATGTCGGAGGTGAAGACGGACTTTTGGGAATGAGTTTTCTTGAAAATTTCAAGGTTTCTATAGATTCTAAAGAGAATACATTGATTTTAGACGAATTTAGTGCCGGAGCGAATTAACTTTATCCTTACAACTCATTAAATTTCTGGTATAATTTCCTCCTTGTGTATTCAATAAAACAAAGGAGTTAATGGAGATAGGAAATGAAGTACGGCCCTCAGAAAATAGAGAAGAAATGGCAGAAAAAATGGCAGCAGTCAGGAATATATAATACATCGGATAATGTTGATAAGCCTAACTATTACTGTCTGGATATGTTTCCTTATCCTTCCGGCTCCGGATTGCATGTTGGGCATTGGCGGGGGTATGTTCTTTCGGATGTATGGGCAAGATATAAGATGCTTCAGGGGTATAATCTTCTTCATCCTATGGGGTGGGATTCTTTCGGCCTTCCCGCGGAGAACGACGCGATTAAGAAAGGCATTCATCCGAGGATCAATACAAAGAAAAATATCGATGGAATAAGGGCTCAGCTCAAAGAGATTGGAGCTATGTATGACTGGTCCAGAGAGATTAACACAAGCAGCCCCGAATATTACAAATGGACACAGTGGATATTTCTTCAGATGTTTAAAAAAGGGCTGGCTTACAGGAAAATGATGCCCATTAACTGGTGCCCTGAATGTAAAACCGGCCTGGCGAATGAAGAAGTAATCGGAGGAAAATGTGAGCGCTGCAATACGGATGTAACAAAGAAGGATATGCTTCAATGGATGCTAAAAATCACATCCTATGCTGACAGGCTGCTTTACGACCTTGAGAAACTTGCATGGCCGACAAAAGTCAAGACCATGCAGTCCAACTGGATTGGGAGAAGCGAAGGTTCTGAAATTGTTTTCAAACTTCTTGCTCCTGATGGGAAAGAATTTCCTTTAAATGTGTTTACTACCCGTCCGGATACGCTTTTTGGCGCGACCTATGTTGTTCTTGCTCCGGAACACGATCTGGTTATGAAAATAACGGATAAAGAACATTTAAACGATGTAAAGAAATATATCGAAGCCGCGAGAGAAGAATCTGATATGGAAAGAACATCTGAAACAAAAGATAAAACAGGTGTATTTACGGGAGCTTTTGCCATAAACCCGGTAAACAGTGAAAAAATACCTGTCTGGATTGGTGACTATGTTCTTGTATCTTACGGTACAGGGGCGATTATGTGTGTTCCCGCCCATGATGAAAGAGATTTTGTTTTTGCCGCGAAATTCAACCTTCCTGTAAGAGAGGTTATTACATCCGGCGATTCAAAGAAGGATTCTTCCGGTAACTTGACAGAGGCATATATCGAGGCAGGGGAAATGGTCAATTCCGAAAGATTTAACGGAATAAGTTCGGAGGAAGGGAAAAACAGGATTGTCGAATGGCTCGCGGGAAAAAAGCTCGCTGAAAAAACAGTAAAGTATAAACTGAGAGACTGGATATTTTCAAGACAGCGCTACTGGGGGGAACCTATCCCTATAATTATCTGCGAGAAATGCGGGGAAGTTCCTGTGCCTGAAGATCAACTTCCCGTACTTCTTCCCGAAATTGAAAATTATAAACCAAGCGGGACCGGTGAATCGCCGCTGGCAGTCATTCCTGAATTTGTTAACACAAAGTGCCCAAAATGCGAAGGGCCGGCAAAAAGGGAAACAAATACAATGCCTCAATGGGCGGGATCATCCTGGTACTTTTTAAGGTACCCTGAACCTTCACTTGAAACAAAACCTTTCAACAAGGAGCAGTTATCTCATTGGATGCCTGTTGATTGTTATGTGGGTGGTATTGAACATGCGATACTTCATCTACTTTATGCAAGGTTCTTTACAAAGGTTCTTTACGATTGCGGATTTCTTGATTTCGATGAGCCGTTTAAAAAACTGTTTAATCAGGGGATGGTCTGCAAGTACAGTGAAAAATCGGGCAAACTTGAAAAAATGTCCAAGTCCAAGGGTAATGTTGTCAGCCCTGACGGGCTTGTGGAGAGATACGGTGCTGATGCTGTAAGGCTTTATGAGTTATTTATCGGCCCTCCCGAGCTTGATTCGGAATGGAGCGACCGTGGTATAGAGGGGGTTTATAAATTTTTACGGAGATTATGGGATTGGACAATATCTTCGAATGAAAAAATCTCTTCTTCGGAATCTCAGGATTTTACCAGACAGCTTCATATCCTTATTAAAAATGTCAGCGAGAGGTTAGAAGGCTTCAGGTTTAATACTGCTATAAGTGCCTTTATGGAATTTATTAATTTTGCTTTTAGTGAAAACATGAAAAATGAGACTCTTAAACTTGAGTCTGTTGGAAAAGTTATTATTCTTATTTCTCCGTTCGCGCCGCACCTGGCGGAGGAGCTATGGGAAAAGACGGGGCATAAGGATAGTGTGTTTAAAGCTTCCTGGCCTGTTTATGATGAAAAGCTAACAGAAGTTGAAAATATTGAAGTTCCTGTCCAGGTAAATGGTAAACTCAGGGCAACACTTGAAGTCATAAAGTCTATAACAGAAGAAGATATAATAAAGCTCGCGCTGGAAAAAGAAAATATCAAGAAATTTACTGATGAGAAAACTATTTTTAAGAAAATATATATTCCGGGAAAGATTGTAAATATTGTAGTGAAATAGAGTTCCTTGAAAGAATATAGTTTTATTTGTTGCGCCCGTAGCTCAGATGGATAGAGCGTCTGCCTCCGGAGCAGAAGGTCGTGCGTTCGAATCGCGCCGGGCGCACCAATTAAATTTTGCTCTTTAAATTTTAGCTTAAAAATGTAATCATAATGTTAAAGCAATGTATTGTGATTGGAGAAAATAAAGATGAGACTTGATGGAAGAAAAGATGATGAACTCAGGCAGATAAACATAGATACTTCTTTTTTGCGCGGCCATCCGGCATCGGCGCTTGTTGAGTTTGGAAACACGAGGGTAATTTGTGCCGCCACGGTTGAAGATTATGTTCCAAGGTGGCTTAAAGAGCAGGATAGAGAATCCGGGTGGGTGACAGCTGAATATTCGATGCTGCCTTTTTCATCTCCGGATCGAACCGCCAGAGAAGCAGTAAGAGGAAAACTAGGCGGCAGAACCCATGAAATCCAGAGGCTTATAGGGCGCTCTTTAAGGACAGTTGTAGATTTAAAAAAGCTTAAAGGGATGACAATATGGGTGGATTGCGATGTTATTGAGGCGGATGGAGGAACCAGGACCGCGTCAATAACGGGCGGGTTTGTCGCGCTTTATTTAGCTGTGGCAAAGCTTATTAAAAACGGTTCAATAAAAGCAAACCCGATAAAAGATTTTTTAGCGGCGGTAAGCAGCGGTATCGTAAAGGGAAACGCGCTGCTTGACCTGGATTACCAGGAGGATTTTGCTGCTGAAGTGGATATGAATATTGTTATGACAGGTTCGGATAAATTTGTTGAAATTCAGGGGACCGGAGAAGAAGCTGTTTTCAGTAAAGATGATATGGATAAAATGCTTTCCCTTAGTTCTGCCGGAATAAAAAAGATTATGGAGACGCAGAAAAAAGCTTTAGGTGTTTGAAGAAACATTGGGTTATTGTAAAAGAGAAAAAGGGGTAAGATTATGTTTGAGTTGGTTTTAGCTACTAATAACAAGGGAAAGATAAAAGAGATAAAAGAAATATGGAAAGGAATGAATATAAAATTTTACACCCTTGAAGATTTTGAAGGCATACTTCCTGTAGAAGAGAGTGGAGAAACGTTTGAGGAAAACGCCGTTAAAAAAGCAACTGAAGTTGCCAGGATTACAGGGAAGCTTACCCTTGCGGATGATTCAGGTTTGGAAGTAGATGTTCTTAACAATGAACCCGGGGTGAAATCTTCCCGGTACGCGGATGATAACGCGACTGACATGGAAAATATTATTAAGCTTCTTGATAAAATGAAAGACGTTCCTCCTGAAAGAAGGGGGTCCAGGTTTGTTTGTGTTGTTGCTCTTGCTGACAAAGATAAAGTCATTACAACGGTCAATGGGAGCTGCGAAGGTGTAATATCAAAAGAGCCTTGCGGCGGCAGTGGTTTTGGTTATGACCCTGTTTTTGTCAGGATGGATTATGGCAAAACTTTTGCCGAGCTTGACCTCGAAGTAAAAAACAAAATAAGCCATAGGGCAAGAGCGCTTGAGAAAATAAAACTTATACTTGAACGTATGATTGAAAAAGAAAAGATTTAATTTATTTCTAATATTTTTTCAAGAGGTTTTAGTTCTGTTGTTAATTTGGGTTTTTCAATAGTTCCCGCAGCCCTTATCGTTGAAAACTTTCCCTTCAGGTTCCCAAGCCCTTTCGCGATTTTTGCCGGGGTGGTGTCTTCATCTTCCTGGTAGAACTCTGTTCCTATAACAAAATTGATACTCCTGTCAAAATTTATATATCCTTCCGGTATTAAAACCATATGGCGGCTTTCAAGCATGGCATCAGGGAAATAAACTCTCTCACCTCCGATTGTAAAGGTTGATGAAACCGAGGTAAAGACAGCTTTTTTAAGTGAAGGGTTGTTTAAAACCAGGATTTGCCAGATACCCTTAAAAAGATCCATATTCCATAACCTTCCATTGGCTATGTTAAAAGATCCTTTGCCCTTAAAGGTTGAAGGGTTTTTTGGCACACCGGCAAAAGCAATTGAAAAATCAGTTTTTCCCCAGATTTTGTTCTCTTTTTTCAGAAAATCTTTAAGAAATTCGTTTAGCTCCAGGTTTTTGATTTTAGATTCAATATAAAAAGAAAGGGGAACCCACTTCTGGTTTAGATCGAAGGTCATTTTACCTTTTGCTTTACCATGATAAAAATTGCCGGAGATAAAATTAAGAGTTAATTTACCGGGAATATATTTCAAAGTGCCTGAAAAATCTTCCACTTTTAAATTTTCATAGGACAGTTTTTTAATTGAGAACTGGATATCACTACAATTAATTCCTTCGAGTTTCCCCCCGTTTCCTTCAACTATTCCATTAAAATTGATCGTCTCCATTTCGGGATTTGAAAGGCCAAGTTGTAAAGCAGGCAGGATTTTTGAAATTTCCTTGAAATTTGTGTTCCCGGATACGGTTAGCCGGTAATCGGGTTTAGCCGGATTGGTTATCTCACCGCTAATATCTATATTTGTTTTTTCTCTTATTATTTGCAGGGAGTTTATTGTTGTGCTGTCCGGGTAGAGGACGAAGTCCGCGAGTATCTTATTGTCGTTGTAAACCGCGTCAAATCTTATATTAGGGCATTTTTCCTGTGTTGCCTTTCCTTTAAGGCTGAAATCCTTTATGTACTTTCCCGTTAGATGATGGGTGGTAAACGACTTGTTTTCGTATATAAGTTTTCCAGCGACATTTTTAAAAGGCCGGGGAGAAACCCGTGTTAAAACTTCAACCCCTTTCAAATCTATTACGCATTTTTGTGTCTCATATTTTGTACCATTGCGTTTATTGTCTATCCACAATTCAACATCCGCGTCTCCTGTTATATTCATGTTTTTTCCGATAGGAAAATATTTTTTCAGGGTCGGGTTTGAATTCCAGTTGTCACAAATGGATGTAAAGAGATAAAGGCCGCAGGAGGGGTTTTTAAAATCATCTGCTTTTACTTTTCCCTTGAACTGTTGCCCGTCCAGTGAAAATACTAAATTCTCAGAACCAAAACCGGTTTTGTCGAAAGAAAACGTCCCGGAAAAATTTTCAAGGGTACCAGGTTGTTCTTTGAAGGATAGCGTGCTGTTTTCCGTTTTTATTATTCCTTCAAAACTTGTGTTTTTTCCATTGGTGAATTCAATGACGGCTGCAACAGACGGACTGCCTGAAAATGTCATGTTTTTATCTCCGGCTTTTAATTTATTTAAAACAAGGCTGCCTTCGATGAAATACCTTGAAAAATTTTCAATTTTTATTGATGTGTTTATTGTTGTTTCACCGGATAGAATTGAAAACCCAGGCTTTTCTTCCAGGTATTTGTTAAATTGTTTCAATCTTATTTTTTTCGCAAGGACTTTTAAATCTGTCTTATTCGAAATTATAGAGTGGGTTCCTGCTATAAGAACGTTTTCATTTTTTGAAGATCCATAACTTGCGTGGATCTCGAAACTTACAACACCTCTCAAAGAAGTAGAAAGAAGCCCTTTTATTTCCGAGATTTCAAATGTTTGAGCAGGCGTGGAATCGTGGTCTTCAAAATGTATTGTGCCGTCTTTGAAAAATATGTATGGCGGAATAAGGGTATTGGGAGCTATTTTTAAGGATGATAAACTGGTTTTACCGCCGCTCTTCTTCCTTATGAAAATTTCCGGAGATGTTATCTTTAGCTTTTTTATAATGAGGTTGTTATTAATAAAGTCAGGCACGAAAATTTTTATCTCGATTTTTTTTGCGGAGAAGAGATTTTTGTTTTTTCCGGATGGATCAGGGATCACAAGGTTTTCTATCACGAGGCCGCTGAAGAAATCATACGAAGCATTTTTGAAAGAAACTTTTGTTCCCGCCATGTTTTCAACTTGTGTCAGGATTAATTCTTTGCCATGTTCCGGCAGGAAGAAATGGTTAATGTAAAAACTTAACCCGGACAGGATAATTACAATAAGGGCAGTTACCGCGATTATGAAATGAAAAAGTTTTTTTAGCAATGGAGTATTCTCCTATCGTTTGTTCTTAAGGAGTTTCTCCTGCAGGTTCAAAATGTTTTCTTTTAAAGATTTTTCTTTTTCTAAATCTCTTTCAATCTTAATTGAAACCACGCATCCGGCGCTGCAGTTCTCCGGGAGCAGCTCTGCCGGCCATGCTATGTGGCCTTTCCCTTCAATTTCAAGCACAGCTTGTGTTTCATTTTCTATTTTGTCTATTACGGCTGTTATTTTCATGTTTTTAAAACCCTTTTTATTATGTTCATTATTTTAACGGAAGATTTAGACGCGGTATATAAAACTTTGCTGTGAGTTGTCTTTTCCCTTCCTGAAAGAAGAGTATTGGTTATACAGGACAGAGCGGCAACTTCTTTTCCATGCGAAAACGCGCAGATAGCTTCGGGTATGGTTGACATCCCAACGGCATCAGCGCCTAATGATTTAAAAGCCCCGGCTTCAGCTTTTGTTTCATAACATGGGCCGGTTACCGCAAGGTATATTCCTTTTTTAATGGTTACTCGTTCCTTTTTTGCGGCATTGACTATCGCTTTGGACAGCTTTGAAGAGTAGATTTGAGAAAGATCCAGAAATTCACGGGTTTTTACATCTCTTGTTAATAGAGGGTTTGTTCCCATAAGGTTGATATGGTCTTGTATTAGCATGATATTCCCGGGTTTGAATGTTTTGTTAAGCCCTCCTGCGGCATTTGTCATAATGAACTTTTTAACACCTGCCTTGCAAAGGAGGGAAGTTAGCCAAATAACATCCCGCATATTTAAGGTTTCATAATAATGAGTTCTGCCTTCCTGAATGATGAATCGTTTGCCCTGGTAGTTGCAGAGCTTGAGCATTCCCGGGTGTCCGGATGTTTTTGCTGTTTTCATTCCCGGGATATTGTTAAAAGATAACGTTTTAATTGTTCGAATATCTTCAAAATTTTGAGATAAGCCTGATCCAAGAACAACGGCGAGATCGGGTATTTTGCCGAAGCGTTTGAGGATAAGTGTTACGGCTTTTGATACATTTTTCTCTGCCATAGATTACTCCTTTATTAATTTCAAAAAACTTTTGCCATTTTTCAAAGGGCCTATGCCGAGATATTCAGCTGCGGTCTGTCCCAGGTCAGAGAAAGAATCCCTTGTTCCCAGAGATATGCCTTTTTTTATTTCTTTGCCATAGCAGAGAACAGGAACATATTCCCTTGTGTGGTCTGTACCCGGAGTTGTAGGGTCATTGCCGTGATCGGCCGTTAAAATGAGAAGATCCTCTTTTTTCAGTGAGTTTTCTATTTCAGGCAGAAATGCGTCGAACTCTTCAAGGGCTTTCCTGTAGCCCTCCACATCATTTCTGTGCCCGTATTTCATATCAAAATCAATAAGGTTGGTAAAAATGATGCCGGAATCCCGGTTTCCGTTAATCGCGTTTATGGTTTTTTTACATCCATCGGCGTTGTTGTGTATATGAATGCTTTCATGTATCCCTCTACCGTTAAAAATGTCCCATATTTTTCCTATTCCAAGAACTTTAATACCTTTTTCACCGGCATGGTCCAGAAGGGTTTTTTGAGGGCAGGGAAGACTGAAATCCCTTCTCCTGTCGGTTCTTGTGAAATTACCCGGGTTTCCGATAAATGGCCGCGCTATTACTCTTGCTACGGCATGTTTTCCCCGCAGTATTTCACGTGCCTTTTCGCATATCAAATACAGGCTTTCAGGCGGAACAATTTCTTCATGAGCGGCTATTTGAAATACACTGTCGGCTGATGTGTAAACAATGAGCGCGCCGGTGTTAATATGTTCTTTCCCGAGTTCCTTTATGATTTCAATTCCTGATGCCGGTTTATTTCCGATAATTTCTTTCCCTGCTGCTTTTTTGAATTGTTCAATTACATCTTCAGGGAAGCCGCCGGGATAGACCGGGAATGGTGTGGAGGTAATGACACCGGCAATTTCCCAATGGCCTACAGTTGTATCTTTCCCCCTGGATTTTTCTGCCATTTTCCCGAAACATCCCGAGGGGGTTTTAACAGGTTCGATATTTTGAATAGGGATAATGTTGCCTATCCCAAGCGCTGCAAGGTTGATAAGGTTTAAACTTTTGCTCGTAGCCGCGATATGTCCTAAGGTGTTGCACCCTTTGTCACCAAAGGAGGCAGCATCAGGCAGTTCTCCTATCCCAACGCTGTCAAGGACGATTATTATTACTCTTCTTTTCATTTTTTTAATCCAAAACTATGCGGCAAAAGTTCGTTTAGCTTTTTGGATATAATTTTTCCGTTTTCTTCCCAGACCACTTCCATTTCAGGTGAAAATTCAGACAGTGCCTGTCTGCACGCGCCGCAGGGAGGAACTGCCTGGCTGCTGGAAGCGACCGCAATTTTTGTAAATTTTTTCTGTCCTTCGGATACAGCCTTAAACAAAACAACCCTTTCGGCGCACATGCTTAGGCCGTATGACGCGTTTTCAATATTACATCCCTCAAAAATTTCCCCGTTTTCAGAGACAAGAGCTGCCCCCACTTTTATTTTCGAGTAAGGCGAGTAGGAAATTTTACATTCTTTCTTTGCCATTTCGATAAATTGCCTGTTGTCCATAAAAACTCCTTGTGATTTCGTATCTCGTTTTTTATTTTTCAGTAAGTATCTCGATTTTTTCTCCGTTAGAGTATAGGGATACCGTTCCATTATAATCAGTTCTGTAGATTTTTGCTCCTGATTTTTCAAATCTTTCTAAAACTTCCGGATGCGGATGTTTGAACTTATCCTTATACCCGCAGGATATAACGATTATCTCAGGAGAGCATGTTTTAAAGAATGAAGGGGTGCTGGATGTCCTGGAACCATGGTGGGGAGCAAGATAAACATCAGATTTTAAGCCGGTTGCGTATTTAAGCAGTTTTGTTTCAGCGGGCTTTTCTATGTCGCCGGTTAAAAGAAAAGTTGTGTTTCCATAAGTGATTTTCAGTACGGCAGAGTTGTTGTTTGACAGCGAGCTGGCAATAAAAAGCGGCTCCGGAGGCCATAGCGCCTGGATAAGAATATTTTCATCTATTTTAATTAACAACCCTTCCCTTATAACTGAAAATTTGCTTTTACTGCTTTCAACTGCCTCCAGGAATTCTCTGTAACTTTCTGTAGGATGCGCGTGGCAGGTATCATAGGTTTGTTTTACTTTGAAGTTATTATATAATTTGGAAAGGCCGCCCACATGATCATCATCCGGGCTTGAACAAACGATCACATCGATTTCTTCAACACCTCTTTTTTTAAGAAAGGGGACAACAACTTTTTCCCCCGCGTCAAAGGGTGAGTAGGCACTGCCGCTTTTTCCTCCGTCATAAACAAGGATTTTTCCTTTTGGTGTAATTATTACAGTAGAATTGCCTTGCCCGACATCGAGAAAATGGATTTCAAGCAGTCCTCTTGATTTAAAAGATGAGATATTTTTAACCGATACAGAGTTGTTTAGCGCGCCGGAAGAGAACGCTAAAATCCATATGGCAGCGCAGATAGCGGAGAGGAAAACGATAATTTTTGATTCAGTTTTCATTCAACCGTTATATATTTCTGTATCCTGAAATATGTCATGTAGCTTATCCCTGGAATATCCACGATCTTTTCAGTTGTTTTAAAGGGCCCGTTAATTTTTCTGTGCCGTACTATTTTTTCAGCCTGATTCTTGCTGAAACCGGGAAGCATAGCAATTTCCTGAATCGTGGCTGTGTTTATATTAAGGCCGCAAAAAGCTTTTGACCGGGGTTTTTTTAATCCGGGAGTATTTGCTTTTTCAACTGTGATTAGAGGAGATATTTCCTTGAATTTAGCGTCTCCTATTCCTTTGACCTTTGTTATTTCATCAATAGATTTAAAGCCGCCGTTTCCCTCCCTGTATGCTAATATTGCCGCGGCTGTTTTTTTTCCGATTCCCGGAAGAGAGATAAGTTCTTCCATGTCCGCGTAATTGATATTGATTTTTTCGTTTTTGCCTGCGGCAGAATTGCCGTTGATATCTCCGGCGGGATCAACGAATATCATATCCTTTATCTTCTCGAATGTTTTAGGGCCTATGCCGGGGACCTTTGTGATATCTTCTATGTTCCTAAAATTTCCGTTGTCTTTTCTGAATCGGGTGATTTTTAAAGCGGTGACCGGGCCAATACCTGAAAGAGATTCAAACTGTTCCGTTGACGCGGTATTTAAATCTATTTTCACGTGTTGTAAAGCTTTTGAGAGTTCCTTTCCCGCAAGCGGTTTTACAGGCTGTGGTTTTTTACCGGTTTGGGAAATTTTTATTGGAGGCAATTGCGGAGAGGATATCTTGTTTGAATTCAGGGAGGAAGCTTGTTTATCCGTTTTTGCTTCAAATCTTTTGATAATAAAGGAGATTCCTATAACCATTACAAGGGTGATAACCATGATACAAATTTTCTGAGCTGTTGAAAAATTGGGTCTTTCCATTGAAATGGTTCCTTTTAAAAATATACCTTTTATTTAATTACTTTATAGATAAGGCGCGGTTTTCGGGGTTTTGTTTTTGAAAAGCTTATGCACTTTAAGATTCTTTTTTCGGCTTTTCCAAGTTTGTTTTTAGAAGAACAATGTATCTCTAAAATTGCGTCACCTTTTTTTACGCGGTCGGATACCTTTTTGAAAAACTTGAAGCCGGCTCCGTGGTCTATACTGGCGTCAAGTTTTTCCCTGCCTGCCCCGATAAAAACGGCTGTAAGCCCTACTTCCAGGGCATTTATGCTTTTTATAAAACCGGTTTTTGGTGATAAAACTTTTTTATTATATTTTGTTTTCGGCAGCAAAGAGGTATCTTCCGTTGAAGCTATATTGCCGCCCTGATTTTTTACCATCTCCCTGAATTTTTTTAGAGCTGTTCCATTGGCGAGAAGTTTTTTTGCGAGGCCGCGTCCGCTTTCTTTATTTTTTGTTTTTCCGCTTATAGCAAACATATAACCCGCGAGTTCAACACATAATTTTGTGAGGTCCTCCGGCCCGCTGTTTTTAAGCGTTTCAATGCATTCCTTTATTTCGAGGGAATTGCCAACTGCCGTACCCAGCGGCTGGTTCATATCAGTTATCAGAGCTGTCACTTTTTTCCCCATTCTTTTAGCAATGTTTACCAAAAGGCGGGCCAAAGTTTCGGCATCTTTCATTTTCCGCATGAAAGCGCCTGTTCCTGTTTTAACATCGAGAATAAGACAGTCAGTCCCTTCGGCTAATTTTTTACTCATAATGCTGGAAGCAATGAGAGGGATGCTTTCTACTGTTGCTGTTACGTCCCTTAAAGCATACATTTTTTTATCTGCCGGCGCGATTTTATCAGTCTGTCCTATCATTGCTATATTTGATTTTTTCAAAAGCCGGAAAAATGTTTTCTTTGTGAGGTTTGTTTTAAATCCCGGGATTGATTCAAGTTTGTCAAGCGTTCCTCCTGTGTGTCCCAATCCTCTGCCGCTCATCATTGGTACAGGAACTCCGCCTGCCGCTGCAATGGGAGCAAGAATAATGGACACCTTGTCTCCGACCCCGCCCGTAGAATGTTTATCAACAGTTTTTTTCTTAAGAAAAGATAAATCCAGAATTTCACCTGAATTCATCATGCATTTTGTGAGAAAGCAGGTTTCTCTGCCCGTCATTCCCCTGAAGTAAACAGCCATGAGGAAAGAGGAAAATTGATATTGAGGAATCTTCCCGGATGTGAATCCCATTACCATTGAAGCTATCTGGTTTTCGGTAAGCTCTTTTCCGCCGCGCTTGCTTAAGATTATTTCGTAAGGGGTTAAACATGTATTTTCCATGGTCAAGATTATAATTTTGCTCAGGCATTTAGTCAATGAACAATAGCACCCATTTTTTTATTGACTAAAAAGATGTAATAATGTAGTATGCCGCGGAGAATTTGGGAACACATTCTGTGTTTTTTTGTGAGATATGAAGAGTTTTGGTGGGGGCGGTTAGCTCAGTTGGTAGAGCACCTGCCTTACAAGCAGGGGGTCACAAGTTCGAGCCTTGTACCGCCCACCATTT
>JAGLRQ010000071.1 GCA_023136205.1 Candidatus Auribacterota bacterium | reverse complement strand
TGGTTAGAGCGCCTGCCTGTCACGCAGGAGGTCGCGGGTTCGAGCCCCGTCACTCCCGCCAGATATCCATACCGGTGTCATAATAATTTGTGATACCGGTTTTTTTATGTTATAGCTTACCCTGCGGAACAGTATTTTGGCAGAATACCAAAATGATGGGGCAGTAGTTGTTCCGGGAGAAATGTTGTGAAAACGTTTTTAGCACAATTGAAAAATAAATTCTTCCCGCTGAAGGCCATAGTTGATACGAATATTTTTGTGGGGGCCTATTGGAACAGAAAAAGCGCGTCCGCGGGTATTTTAAAGGCTTTTGAAGAGGGAAAGATTAGGCTTTTGTATTCTGAAGATATTAAAAAAGAGGTTTTATTTATTCTTAGGAAAATTAAGGTTAAAAAAGAGTTCTTAAACAGGGTTGACAAGATATTTAACAGTGGAAAGAGAGTAGTTGTAAAACAAAATTTAAACGCGGTTTTGGAGGACAAGTCTGATAATAAATATTTTGACTGTGCCTTTGCCGGGAAAGCCCGCTGGATAATATCATCAGACAAGCATTTTCACAAGGTGAGGGGTTTTAAAATTCCAGTTGTTAACCCTTCCCGGTTTGTTGAAGATGTTCTTAAGGCTTGACCCGCGTTCCTTACAAGGTGTCCGCAAGGATTCCTTGACAAGAGAATTTGTTTTCAAGATAATGTTTTTTATCCAATGATTTAAAATTAGGGGTTTTTATGAAGGTGAAAGATTTTGTAAGCATAGCTGATTTAAAGAGAGAAGAGGCTGTAGAAATATTTACAGAGGCCGAGGATATCAAGAAGAAGCTGAAAAAGGGCAAAAAAGTTTCGATCCTCGAAGGGAAAACGCTTGTGATGATATTTGATAAGCCTTCTCTAAGGACCAGGGTTACTTTTGAAGTCGGAATGTTTCAGCTTGGAGGTATAGCTCTTGACCTTGATCCCTCGGCTATTCAATTAGGGGTAAGAGAAACGGTTTATGATGCCGCAATGAACTTTTCAAGGTGGGTCAACGGGATAATGATAAGGACATTTTCTCATGATACCGTTCGGGATATTGCTTGTCATTGTACTGTTCCGGTAATAAACGGGCTTACGGACCTTTTGCATCCATGCCAGATAATGGCAGATATTTTTACTATAATGGAGAAGTTTTCTATTAGTGTGAGTAATCCTGACTTCAAGGGGCTGAAAATCTCATATATTGGAGATGGTAATAATGTCGCGAATTCTCTTATCAATGCTGCCGGGTTGTTGGGCTTTGATTTGAGTATTGGATCACCGGAAGGTTATACCTGTAATAAGGCGGTTCTGGAAAATGCTCTTGAGTGTTCGGGGAAAAGTGGGGCGAAAATTGAACTTTTTACTGATCCTGCCGCGGCAATAAAAAACGCGGATGTTGTTTATACGGATGTATGGGCAAGTATGGGCAAAGAGGATGAAAGGGAAAAAAGGATAAAGGTTTTTTCTCCTTACCGGGTTAATAAAGAACTTCTTTCAAAAGCTAAAAAGACAGCATACTTTATGCACTGCCTTCCCGCTCACAGGGGGGAAGAAGTGACGGATGAAGTGATAGATAGTGAGCATTCCATCGTTTTTGACCAGGCTGAAAACAGGCTCCACGTTCAGAAAGGGATATTGAGTTTACTGCTGAGAAATAAATAGATAAAATTCCCCGTTTTACCTTCATTTTTTTCAAAATTAGAAAAAAGTTTGATAAAACTTATTGAAGAGTTATAAAACGTTTATTGTGGAGAGATAATGAACAAAAGGATTTCTAAAATAATCGGGATTTTAAAAGGTATTCTGTTTCTGATCCTGGGTTTAATTATGATCCTGAGCAGTTTTATAAAAATGGGATCTTTTCAATTTCCCCTGAACAGGTTTTTTGTTTTCGTGTTTGGAATTTTTATGGCCTATCTTGGGATTCAATCAATAATAGATATTTTCAGGAGGAAAGAAAATGGGAATTAAAGTAAAAAACGGCTGTTTTATAATTGACGAAAAACCGGGATTTCTGCATTCCGGAGAAATTCATTATTTCAGGCTTAAAAGAAATTTATGGCCCGAATTTCTGAGAAAGATGAAGGAAGCGAACCTGAATGCCGTATCTACATATGTTCCCTGGTCATGGCATGAATTTGAAGAGGGGAAGTTTGATTTTTCAGGAGATACAGTGCCTGAAAGAGACCTTATCGGTTTTATTAACGAAGTGAAGAAAGCCGGGTTATACCTTATCCTCAAGCCCGGGCCGGTGATTATGGCTGAGTTTTTGGATGAGGGGATACCTGACTGGTTTCTGAACAAACACAATGAAGTCCTTGCCCGTGATGCCGGTGGAGATGCCATGTCCGGCAGGTATATCACGTCAATGCATCCTACTTATCTGGATTTTACAAAAAAATGGTATGATCACGTTATGCCGATAATAGAATCTTCACAGGTGTCGAAGGGCGGCCCTGTTGGGATGCTTCAGGTGTGTAATGAAGTGGGTATTAATCAGTGGTTAACCGGGAAAGGGGATTATTCCGAAGTCAGCGTGAAATATTTTCGTGAATATTTGAAAAATAAATACGCGCAAATCGGGCAGCTCAATAGTAGTCATGGAATGTCCTATAAGAATTTTGAGGAGGTTTTCCCTCCAAAGGAAAAGATCAAGTCGAAAAAAGATTTTGTTAGATGGGATGACTGGCATCTTTACCACAGAAATCTCTATGCCCGATATCTTGAACATTTATCAGATGCTATAAAAGGTTATGGGATAAACACGCCGCTTTTTCACAACGTTCCGGGTTGGGTTTTTGGAAGGGCTATGGAATTTCCTGTTTGTATTTCTGCCTACTCTCAAATGCCTTCAGAGATTATGCTGGGCATTGATCACATTCCGGAAAGGGTGTCTTTTACAAATTTCCACGATGATTTTATTATAAACCAGATGATAGAAGCTCTTCAAAAGAGAAAGTTTCCTGTTTTTGCGGCAGAACTCCAGGCGGGAACAAGGGAGCATAACGTAAGAACCTTTCCAAATGAACTTAAGCTTTTTTACAAAGCCTGTTTTGCCAATGGGCTTAGAGGGATGAATTACTATATGTTTTGCCAGGGGGAAAATCCTCCGGGAAGGGGCGCGTACAGCCATATGTTTTACTGGGAAAATGCTCTTGATGTTGATTTGAACGAAGGCCCTTTATATAAAGAATGCGCGCATATTGGACGCTGGCTGAAAGCTAACCAGAAGGTGCTTGTGGAAAGTTCTATAGACGCAAAGCTGGGAGTAGTTTTTTACCCTCAGTATTTTCGGAGCGAGCTTTTATATCCTCTTTTCGGAGGAGAAAAGAAGTTGAATGTTTCTGAAACTGAACTGCTGCGTGATCCGAAACTGGCACGCGAGAAACTTTATTTTGAAACTCTTTTAAAGATTTTAAAGATTCTTAATGTGCCGTTTGAATTGGTAATACCGGATAGGACTTCTGATAAAGAGCTTTCAAAATACAGTAACCTCTGG
>JAGLRQ010000070.1 GCA_023136205.1 Candidatus Auribacterota bacterium | reverse complement strand
TCGCCGTCCGGCGACCAGCTTGGTGACGTATTATAAGATCCTTGAAGCGTCATCCTTTCCGTCTTCCCACCGGATGCTTCTATAACATAAATCTGGGGGCCCCCACTCTTATCAGAAACAAAAGCTATCTTTCTTCCATCCGGGGACCAGCACGGAGAATTCTCAACAGCCCTCGTTTTTGTAAGCCTGGTCAATTTTTTCCCATCCATAGACATCCTGTATAATTCCGGGTTTCCATCCTTGCTTAGGACAAGAGCAATACTTCCACCGTCGGGGGAAATGGCACCGAAAGCATTGAGGCCGGCGCGTGCCGACAAACGAACTCTTGCTCCGGCTGAAAGATCCTGCACATAAATATCAGGGTAACCCTTTCTATAAGATGTATAAATCAACTTTTCACCCTGGGGGCCCCATCCCGGGGAAAGCTCAAGACACTTATCAGAACTAATCCTTCTCCAGTTTGACCCGTCATAATCCATAATATATATCTGTTTTACACCGGTTCTATTGGAAACAAACGCTATTTTTGTCGTAGATATTCCTTCTTCTCCCGTTAGCGTTTTCAGTATATCGGCTGAAATAGCGTGGGCAAGGCTCCTGCCCTGCTTAAAAGAAGCCGCATATTTCTTCGCGAAAATATTTTCGCCCTTTGCCGCTACATAAAGCCTTACAACCGCGTCAAGTTTATCTCCTTTGACTTTCGAGTCCAGCGTAAGAAGAATTTCCGTGCCGGCCCTGCTCCATTCGGAAAAATTTATTTCTCCCAAAACCCTGTCATTCGCGTAAGTATCGTTTGAAAATTCTTCATCGACAAGGGTTACATACCCTGAAAGTTCTAAATCCGAAGCCACTATTTTTGCCAGTTTTCCTTCATCCGTCTTCTGAGTTCCCGGTACCGCTACTTTAATCTTCTCGCCGGCTTTCTTCGTTATTTCAAGATATACCGGCGCGGCAAACACTTGTAAGGAAAATGTTAAAGTCAACATGGCTGTAAAAAATATTACTGTATTCTTAGACATCCATACCCCCATATTTTTTAAAGAACTAAAATCCTAAATCCGAAGCACGAAATCCTAAACAAATTCTAAATCCCAAACTTTCAAACAAATACTTAAATTAATCTAATTCTATTCTTTATTTATCTTCTCAATCCTGTTAATCCTGTCTATAAATTCTTTTATATATTTTTCTCTGTGTCCCCTGTGGTAAATATTCTTTCTTCTTTTATTTTTTTTACTTTTTCAACTCAAACCTGACATTAACCTGACGAAACGATTCTCCAAATTCCTTAGGCAGAGGCGGAAGAGGCGCTGAATCTTTAACAGCACTTATAACCGAACTGTCAAGCGGAGCATAACCCGACTTCTCAGAAAGAAGAAGCCCTTCAATCCCGCCATCTTTCATTATCGCGAACGACACTACAGCAACCAAAACATCTTTCTGAAGCAGAGCTGAACTTGGTTGTTCCCACCGGCCACTTATTTTATTCAATATAAGGCTATCATACCAGGTATAAGGAAATCTATTGCCCTGAATTACGGCAGCAGCTTTGGGCTCCTCGCGCTTTTTTGCCGTTTCTCGCGCGGGAAGAAGCTTCTCTTCAAGTTGTTGTTTTAAAGATTCTCTTTCTTTCACCGCAACAGGCGCTTTTTTCATCTTTTTGCTCTTAAGCTTTTTTCTCGGGGCAGAAATCCGTTTCTTCGCCTTTTTCGGTTCTTCTTTCTTAATAACAGGCCTTTCCGGCTCAGTGACAACAGGAAGATTCTTGATAAGATTTACCTTATGAACCTTAGCGGGATAATATTTTTTAAAACTAACACTTGAAAATATCACAATGGAAACTAAAACTATAATATGCAGGACAGTGGAAAAAACCCATGGAGACCTGAATTTTATTTTACCGGATATCATAACCTCTATAAAATCTCTTCCAGTACCTATAATTTTGAAGTTTTTACTAAATTTTACCTTGATTTATCTGAAGCCGTAGCCATTCCGACATTATTCACCCCGGCATTTCTTACCCTGTCCATAATTTTAATAACGCTGCCATAGGTAACATTTTTGTCCGCACGCAAAATCACAGGCAAATCAGGGTCATGTTCAACCATTATCTCAAGCCTTTTTTCCAGTTTCTCTAAATTCACCTTTACGTTATTTAAAAAAAGTTCGCCTTTTTTCGAAACACTTATAACAACAGGCATACTTTTGGACTCCATTTTTCTATCAGAAGCAATCGGCAGCCTTACATCTATCCCCTGCTCAATCATCGGAGCCACAATAATAAAAACAATAAGCAAAACCAGCATAACATCCACCAGATTTGTTATATTGAGTTCGTTATATACTTCTCCTCGGGGTTTTGAAATAAACGATCTCATTTTCTCCCGGCTTAGCTTTAACAGTAGCGTTTTTCTATTGCTGACATTAGTTCCATGGCGAAATTCTCGGTTTCGGAAGCAACTCTTTTATGTTTGGCTACAAAATAATTATAAAAAAGCACCGCCGGGATAGCCACGAGAAGTCCTACCATTGTGGTTAAAAGAGCCTGGTAAACACCCGGAGCAACAACAGAAATCGAAGCATTTCCCAACGTTCCTAAACGCCTGAAAACCAGCAGTATTCCGGAAACTGTCCCTAAAAGCCCCAGAAACGGGCCGCATGAAATAGCCGTGGCAAGAACCGGCATTGATTTATTAAGTTTCTCAAGCTCTTCCGTAATAGCCCTATAAATTGCGCTATGAATATGCTCAAGAGCTACCTTTGAAAGTGCTCCCTTGGACTGGCCGAGGAAATAATCCATCTCCCTGCGCGCTGCTTCATAAACACAAACCATAGGAATAGGCGGAAGCGAAACAGGCCCTGAAGAAAGTTGTATCAGCTCACCATTAGCCTTCTTTATCATGTCCCTGAAACGAAAAGTTTCCCTGCGAAGGGCAGCATACTCCTGCCATTTTCTTACCGCGATAGCCCATGACCACAAAGATAAAAAAGCCAGCCCTGAATAAATTATGAAAGCGACAACTCTTGAAATAATCAATTTTTTCCTTTTCCAATTCCAATTTGATGGATATATCGTCTTAAATACCCACAATTCCAATTACTTATAAAGAACACGCAAAAAGGCGGAAACCAGTGTAATCAAAGTAACATAGTTAAAGCGCGGGTGTCAAATAAATCAAGTTACCTCCGACGATATCACTTGACATATTATACAGATTTCTGCGATTATAACGAGAATTACGATTACAGGCATGTCATTAATGAGAACCCTCACCTTATCGGGGAAAAACAGCCATGCAGGAAAAAAAGATATTTCTTTTTGATAAAGCGGGTAAAATAAACACAGAAAAGTGCATAGATATTGTCAAAGATAACCTTAAATATGGATACAATCATATTGTCACCGCGACCACTGAGGGAAGCACCGGCTTAAAGTTCGCGAAGGAATTTAAAAATTCCCCCGCGCAAGTAATTGTAGTAACTCATTCAACGGGTTTCAAGGAACCCTCCCAACAGCAGGTATCTCCTGAAATACGAAAAGAAATAGAAAATCTGGGCGCAAAAATTTTCATAGGAACGATTCTTACCCACTCCCTTGAGACATCACTCGCAAAAAAATATAACGGCCTTTATCCCACGCAGATTATAGCTTCCGCCTACCGCACAATATGCCAGGGAATAAAAGTCTGCGCTGAAATAGTTATGGAAGCCTGTGATGCCGGGCTCATACCTGAAGGAGAGGAAGTCATCGCCGCCGCGGGAACAGGCTGGGGAGCAGACACTGTCTGTGTAATAAAATCACAAGCCTCTAAAAGATTTCTTGATTTAAGAATACTTGAGATACTCGCCAAGCCAAGAATTTAGTCTTTATCCCCACAACTTTTCTTCTTCGCAGTAATAAAGCGTTCCAAGCATCTGTCCGGTAACAAGCCAGCAATAAAAAGCAAATAAATTAGTTATACCCGGTATCATTAACACAGGATTTTTCGTAACAGCAAAACCCATAAGACATGCAGCCGCGGGCAACAACGCAACCACAGCAAGGAATATCATTCGAAAACCCGGGCCAACAACATCATTCCAGATATCATCAAATGTCCAGAAAGGAAGTACTTTCTCTCCTGATGCCGCGTCTGCTATAACACGCATGACATACGAATAAACCATAAACTTGGCGAAAATACCCGCGAAACCGAGCATGCACCCGAACTTAATAAGAAAATCAGCGCCAACCAAAAGGAATGTTCCAAACAAAAGAACTAACAGCCCTCCTTTTCTAAAAGGTACAACAAAAGCATCAAAAACCTGCGTGAGGGAACGAGATGTTTCATCTCCTAATTCAGATTTCTCATTTCCCGGACTGCCTTTATACACCTCACACATTTCCCCGCATTTCGGGCACACACATGTAAAAGTCTGCTTAATTGAAATCTTCTTAACACAATTATCACAATACTCAGTTCCGCACTGCCGGCATTTCCACGCGGCAGCCTTATTAGGATGATTAACACATGGCATAGCCCGCTCCTTTCATTAGTCATTTACAATTTCAGCAGTTGCCCTTTTTGTAGAAAGAACTATTTCCCCAAAATTTGTATATCAACTAAATTAATTATATATTGTTACTCTGAAAATTTCGATTATAATATTCTTATGAAAAAAGAATACCGGTCAGTTGTAATTACAGGATGTTCTTCGGGTATTGGGCTTGCGGCGGCGAGACAACTTAAACAGAAGGGGTGGAAAGTATTTGCCACTGCAAGAAAAGAAAAAGATCTTGAGTTCCTCGAAAAAGAGGGGTTTTATGCCGTTGCCCTTGAATTAGCGGTTTCTGAATCAATAAGACAGGCCGTCCAGTCCGTTTTAAAAAAAACCGGGGGAACACTCGGCGCGCTCGTTAACAACGCGGGTTTCTGCCAGGCCGGGGCTATTGAAGACATCCCGCGAAAATCTTTAAAAAACCAGTTTGAAATAAACGTATTCGGCCTTCAGGAACTTACAAACCTTTTAATCCCGGTGTTCAGAAAACAGCATTATGGAAGAATTATTAATATAAGTTCAATCGCGGGTAAAATATCCCTGCCCTTTAATGGAGCTTACTCTGCTTCAAAATTCGCGCTTGAAGCAATATCAGACGCTTTAAGGGTGGAACTAAAAGGATCCGGCATCCATGTTTCTCTAATTGAACCCGGCCCGATAATCTCATCTTTTAGAGCAAACGCGCTTAAAAACTTTGAAGAAACAATTCCTGTAGAAGAAAGTACATTTTCCAAAAAGTATAAAGAAAAAATCCTTTCAAGAAAAAAGGAGCTCCAAAGCGGC
>JAGLRQ010000007.1 GCA_023136205.1 Candidatus Auribacterota bacterium | reverse complement strand
CGTAATAAAAATATGTTTTTTCCTTTTGAAAACGGGGTGGAGTTTGAGTTAAAAAAATTTAGGATAAATTCTTTTTCTATAGCACATGATGGAATTGATCCTGTTGGTTTTGAGCTGATGCACCCCGGAGGCAAAATTTGCATTGCTACGGATATTGGGTTCCCGACTTCTCTTGTAAAAGAAAGAATAAAACAAAGTAATGTTCTTATTCTGGAGGCGAATCATGAGGAGGAAATGGTCTTCAATGGAAACAGACCGTGGGAGGTAAAACAAAGAATAGTGGGACGAAAAGGCCACCTGTCAAATAAAAACCTGGGCCGTCTTGTAGAAGAGGTAGCCGGCCCCGAACTTAACGTGGTATTTCTTGCACATATGAGTCAGGATCATAATGAGCCGGGCCGGGCCGCTGATGTTGTAAGTAACGCACTCAGAAAGAGAAATTTAAGCGATGTTGAAATAAAATTTACGTGGCAGGACAGGCCGACGGACGTTTGCCGTCTGCCGCTTACTGTTTCCAGATAAGGGATAAGAATGGGAATATTTCTTAACAGTGCTGTTTTAATTGCAGGCTTTTTCATGCTGTATTTTGGTGCTGAAATGCTTATTAGGGGTGGTGTAAACATCGCTCTGAATTTCCATGTAAAAAAACTTGTAATCGGGCTTACTCTTTTTGCTTTTGGAACATCTTCCCCTGAGTTTATCGTGAGTTTCTTTGCTGGACTACGTGGGTCCTATGACGTATGTGTCGGGAATGTTGTAGGCAGCAATATTTCAAATATATTTTTGGTAATGGGAATAGCTGCATTAATAAGGCCGATTAAAATTCACCCGCAGGTTTTGAAAATAGACATGCCTGTTTTGCTTGGGATAACGGCTCTTTTTGTTTTGTTTTGCTTTACAGGTGTAATTACCCGGTATATGGGTGCTGTCCTTTTTGTATTTCTCGCTGGATATGTAGTATTTCAATTAAAAAACAGGAGAGAAACCGATGTTTTGAGTATTCCTCCTAAACCGGGGAATGTAAAAATTGTAAAAAATTTCATTATTGTTTTACTGGGGCTTACCGTTCTTACTGCCGGGGGGCATTTTACCGTCAATAGTGCTGTGAAGATAGCTGAGGCATTGGGGATAAGTAAGCTCCTTATAGGATTAACAATTGTTGCCATTGGGACATCTTTACCTGAACTTTTTGCAAGTACAATTGCCAGCGCGAAAAAAGAAGGGGATATATCCGCGGGAAATGTAATAGGAAGCTGTATATTTAATATCGCGTTTGTGATCGGTATTGTCTCAATGTTTTTCCCCTTTTCTGTTCCGAAAGAAATTGTTTCCTTTGATAACTATTATTTTATATTCGGTTTAATATTAGTTTCTCTGTCTGTATACACAAAAAAGAGAATTGGCAGGAAAACGGGCATTTTGCTGATTCTTTTATATGTTTTTTACATTGTGTTTATAGTGAATAGGTCAATGGGGTAATTATTAAAACCCTTGACATTTAACGATTTTAAAGGTATTTTTAAGTTGGAATAAGGAGAACATGGAATGATTGCCGCTATGACAAGTTTACTTTTAGTGCTTGTGGTGCTCGTCCTTAAAAGGGGCGAGGTCGCGGTGGTCTGTGTTCGGATCTGATTGCAACAGAGATTGAAAATTTAAACCCGCTACCTCGGTAAAAGAGGCGGCGGGTTTTTTATTTACATGCTCTTTTAATTTAAGTAAGATGAAATTTCGATTAAATGGAAGAGAAAGAGTTATTGAGTTACAGAGTAAAAGGCATTGTGGAGATATTATGAAAAGTGATGCGATTAAAAAAGGGTTGGAGAGAGCTCCTCATAGAGCTTTATTGTTTGGAACCGGTGTTACAAAAGGTGATTTGAAGAAGCCATTTATTGGGATAGCTTCCTCTGCTACTGATTTGATTCCCGGCCACGTTGACATGAAGCAGCTTGAAAGAGCTATTGAAAATGGTGTTTATGCCGGTGGCGGAAGGCCTTTTGTTTTTGGTATTCCGGGGATATGCGATGGCATAGCTATGGGGCATAAGGGAATGAAATATTCTCTTCCCTCTCGTGAACTTATTGCCGATATGATTGAAGCAGTAGCTACCGCACACGCTTTGGATGGGCTTGTTTTCTTAACAAACTGCGATAAGATAACCCCCGGGATGATTATGGGGATGTTTCGCCTGAATATACCCGCTATTGTTGTAACTGCCGGGCCAATGTTTACAGGAAGGCATTATGGTAGGAGAACATCCCTGGTTACTGATACCTTTGAAGCTATTGGCAAATACAAAGCAGGTCAGATTTCAGAAAAAACATTATGTGAGCTTGAAATGGTTGCATGTCCGGGTGCCGGTTCATGTCAGGGAATGTTTACTGCAAATACTATGGCATGCGCAACTGAAGCTATGGGGCTTTCAATGCCATACTGTGCTACAGCACTTGCTGTTTCCGCACAGAAAAAGAGGATAGCCCATGAAAGCGGGATAAGGGCGGTTGAGCTTATCAGGAAAAATATAACCCCTAAAAAGGTGGTTAACCGTAAATCTATAGAAAATGCTATAAGGGTTGATGTTGCTCTTGGAGGATCGACTAATACGGTTTTACATATTACCGCTATAGCCCATGAGGCGGGCTTGGATATCCCTGTTGAATTATTTGATAAAATAAGCAGGGTTACTCCTCATATTGCAAAAATGAATCCTTCTCCCGACGGGTACTTTATGGAGGACCTTCATAATGCGGGTGGGATACCGGCTGTTTTTAAAAGGTTGGGTAGTAAGGTTGCCGCGAGGCCTACGGTTTCGGGCAGAACCACCGGCAATATTGCCGCCGAAGCTGTGATAAAGGATGAAGATGTTATTCGTCCGTTAAAGAGAGCTCATCATAAACAAGGAGGGATAGCTATTTTGCGGGGCAACCTTGCGGAAAGCGGGGCCGTAGTTAAACAGTCAGCTGTTGAAAAATCAATGATGAAATTTAAAGGTAAAGCCATATGTTTTAATAAAGAAGAAGATGCAATGAACGCGATAATGCAGGGTAAGGTAAAAAAGGGAATGGTAGTTGTTATAAGATATGAAGGGCCTAAAGGCGGTCCCGGGATGAGAGAAATGCTATCACCCACGGCAGCTATTATAGGCAGGGGCCTTGGAAAATCTGTCGCGCTTATTACTGATGGGCGTTTTTCAGGTGGAACAAGGGGGCCATGCATAGGACATGTTTCTCCTGAGGCTGCGGAGGGCGGCCTTATTGCTCTGGTTAAAAACGGAGACATTATTTCTCTTGATATTCCAAACAGGAAACTTGAACTTGGTATTAGTTCTGATGAAATAAAGAAGAGAAAGAGAACTATGAAATTGAAAAAACCGGGAATCAAAACCGGTTACCTTGCAAGGTATTCCGAGATGGTTACATCCGCGGGAACTGGGGCTGTATTTAAAAAGTGAGAAACAAAGGGCGAAGAATGTTTATTTCGGACTGGTGATTGTAACGGATAATTGCCCGTTGCTTTTAATGAATGGAGGTAAATAATGAAAGGTGCGGAAATACTTTTAGACTGCTTTAAAAAAGAGAAAGTTGAGATTATTTTTGGTTATCCCGGTGGTGCTGTTTTAGATATATTCGATCTTCTTTATAAATCGGATATCAAATACATACTGACAAGGCATGAACAGGGTGCCGCGCATGCGGCTGATGGATATGCCAGAGCCACAGGCAAAACCGGTGTTTGTATAGCGACTTCAGGCCCCGGTGCGACAAATCTTGTTACCGGCATAGCAACTGCATACATGGATTCTGTTCCAATGGTTGCTATTACGGGACAGGTTCCTACCCGTATGATAGGAAATGATGCTTTTCAGGAAGCGGACATTACGGGAATAACCCGTCCAATTACGAAACATAATTATCTGGTTAAGGATGTTGATGAACTTCCGCATATTTTGAAAGAGGCCTTTTATATTGCAAATTCCGGAAGGCCGGGCCCCGTATTGGTTGATATTCCAAAGGATATACAAAATGCCGTTACGCGCAAAAAATATCCCGACAGGGTTGATATAAGGAGCTATAAGCCTACATATGAAGGCCATCTTAGGCAGATAAAAAAATCTGCCGAGCTTATAGCAAAGGCTAAAAAGCCCCTTATATATGCCGGCGGCGGAGTTATAATTTCGGGTGGTTCGCGGGAAATGACAAAACTGGCCAGGAAAATGAAAATTCCTGTTACAACAACTCTCCTGGGGCTAGGTTCTTTTCCGGGAACGGACCCGCTTTCATTGGGGATGCTGGGTATGCATGGTACAAAGTATGCAAATCTGGCAATCCAGTCCGCGGACCTTCTAATTGCCATTGGAGCAAGGTTTGATGATAGGGTTACGGGCAAAATTTCCGAATTTGCTCCGCATGCAAAGATAATTCATATAGATATAGATCCTACATCGATCAGAAAAAATGTTAATGTTGATGTTCCAGTTGTTGGTGATGTTAAAAAGGTTTTAGTCGAACTTAATAAATGTGTAAAGGCAGGCAAAACAGAATCGTGGGTTAAAAAAATTGCCGAATGGAAAAAGAAATATCCTTTAAAGTACGCGAAAAAAGGAATGCTCAAGCCTCAGTTTGTAGTTGAGAAGATATGGGAGCTTACAAAGGGTGACGCGATTATAGTTACGGAGGTAGGGCAAAATCAAATGTGGGCGGCCCAGTTTTATAATTACATCAATCCGAGAACTTATATTTCTTCCGGCGGGTTGGGAACGATGGGATACGGTCTTCCCGCGGCGATGGGAGCCCAGGTTGGGTGTCCCGATAAGCTGGTTTTTGATATTGCGGGTGATGGTTCCATTCAGATGAACATACAGGAGCTGACAACCTGTGTTTTGAATAAGCTTCCTATCAATATAATTATATTGAATAACGGCTGCCTGGGAATGGTACGGCAGTGGCAGGAACTTTTCTATGGGGGAAGGTATTCTTCAACTGTTTTAAACACCAAAGGCCCGCATGGCAAGAAAGGTATAACTTATTGCAAAGATGGCAAATGCCATTCTTATTTACCTGATTTTATAAAGGCTGCCGAAGCTTTTGGAGCTGATGGAATAAGGGTTACAAAGGAATCTGAAGTTATTCCTGCCCTTAAAAAGGCGATAAAGTCGAAAAATACGTCAGTTTTAGAATTTATAGTTAAACCGGAAGAGAATGTGTTTCCTATGGTTGCCGCGGGGGCGTCGCTTAGTGAGATGATAGAATCAATGGCATAAAAAGATATAAATCCCTGCCTGCCGGCCCTTAGGAATCTGAAAGATTCCAAGGACTTTAGTCCCGGGAATTCTACGAATTCCTTGGGTCAGGCAGGCGAAATAAAAACGGAGGTTGTGATGAAACATACAATTAGCGTTTTGGTTGAAAATAAAGCTGGTGTCTTGGCAAGAATCGCGGGATTGTTTAGTGCCCGCGGCTTCAATATTGACAGTCTGGCCGTAGGTGAGACGCAGGACCCTTCTATTTCCAGAATGACTATAGTAGTAAAAGGGGACAATGCTGTTGTAGAACAGGTTTGTAAACAGCTTAATAAGCTTATTGATGTTATAAAAGTTCAGGATTTTATGGGAAAGGATTTTGTCGGCAGAGAGCTTATACTTGTTAAGGTTTCAGTAGACGGCAAAACCAGACACGAAGTATTGCAGATAGTTGAGATATTCAGAGCAAAGATAATTGATATAAAAACAAAAAGTATGACTATCGAGGTAACAGGCAACGATTTGAAAGTGAATGCCATATTTGATATGCTGAGGCCCTTTGGTATAAAAGAGCTGTCACGGACAGGCAGGATAGCTATTGCGAGAGGATAAAAAAGTCTTTCAAAAAAAGTTCAAAGGGCAAACAAATTTTTAATTCAACGAAAGGGGCAAGGGATGACAAAGATGTATTATGACAAAGACGCGGACATAAAACTTATCAAAAATAAAAAGGTAGCTATTATAGGTTATGGCAGCCAGGGGCATGCCCAGGCGCAAAATCTCAGGGACAGCGGAGTTAAGGTAACGGTAGCTGAAGTTCCGGGGACCGCTAACTACAAGCTTGCGGTAAAGCATGGTTTTAAACCGGTAAGCGCGGATGAAGCTGCGAAAAAAAACGATATTATCCAGATACTTGTTCCCGATCAGGTTCAGTCTATTGTTTATAAAGAGTTAATTAAGAAGCATATGAAAAAAGGGAAAACGCTGGTTTTTTCCCATGGCTTTAATATCCATTACGGCCAGATTGTTCCGCCGGCGGACGTTGATGTTATTATGGTTGCTCCAAAAGGCCCTGGACATCTTGTTAGGGATGTTTTCACAGGGGGAGGAGGAGTGCCATGTCTTATAGCCGTTTTTCGGGATGCTTCCGGAAAGGCGAAGAAAACAGCTTTGTCTTACGCGAGAGGAATTGGCGGGACAAGAGCCGGAGTTTTAGAAACCACATTCGCGGAAGAAACCGAAACGGATTTATTTGGTGAACAGGTTGTTCTTTGTGGCGGTACGACAGAACTTGTAAAAGCGGGTTTTGACACCCTGGTTGAGGCAGGTTATCAGCCGGAAATAGCTTATTTTGAATGTTTACACGAGCTTAAGCTTATAGTTGACCTAATGTACGCGAAGGGTATTGCGGGTATGAGATATTCTATTTCTGATACTGCGGAATATGGAGATGTGACCAGAGGCCCGAGGATTGTTACTGAAAAGACAAGAAGGGAAATGAAAAAAATTCTCAAAGAAATACAAAGCGGTGAATTCGCGACAGAGTGGCTCCTTGAAAATCAGGTAGGAAAGCCCCGGTTTAACGCGCTTGTAAGACAGGGGAAGGAACATCTTATTGAGAAAGTCGGAGCAAAACTTCGAGGAATGATGAAATGGCTTGCGAAATAAGCAGGAACTGAGAAATGAAAAAGAAAGATAAAATAGTAATATATGACACAACCCTGAGAGATGGGGAACAGTCTCCGGGAGCGAGTATGAACATAAAGGAGAAACTTGAGGTTGCCCGTCAACTTGTGCGTCTTAATGTAGACGCGATAGAAGCGGGGTTTCCTATTTCTTCTCCCGGTGATTTTGAGGCGGTGAAGGGTATTGCCTCTGAGATTAACGGCCCGATAATTTCCGGATTGGCACGGTCGTTAAAGAAGGATATTGATTGTGCGGCTGAAGCTGTTAAGAAGGCTAAGAGAAAGAGAATACATGTTTTTCTCGCGACATCCAAAATTCACATGAAATACAAACTCAAAAAAGCCGAGGAAGAAATTCTTTCCCAGGCTGTTGAAGCGGTGAAATACGCGAAAAAGTTTTGTAAAGATATTGAATTTTCTCCTGAAGATGCGTCAAGGACAGAATCCAAATTTCTTGCAAGAGTGGTGGAGGCGGTCGTAAAAGCAGGAGCCACCACTGTAAACATACCGGATACAGTGGGGTACGCGATACCCGGAGAGTTCGCAAATACCATAAAATACCTGTTTGAAAATGTTTCAAATATAGACAAGGCTGTTATAAGTGTTCATTGCCATAATGACCTTGGCCTTGCTGTTTCTAATTCGCTTGCCGCTGTGATAAATGGAGCCCGCCAGGTTGAATGTACCGTAAACGGGATTGGTGAAAGGGCGGGAAACTGTTCAATCGAAGAAATTGTCATGGGTATTAAAACAAGGGGTGATTATTTTAGGTGTTACACTGATGTCAAGACTGAAGAGATAATTAAGACAAGCCGTCTTGTCAGCCGTATTACCGGAATCGTTGTTCAACCTAACAAAGCTGTGGTTGGGGAGAATGCTTTTGCCCATGAGGCGGGAATACATCAGGACGGGATATTAAAGTCAAGAAAGACATATGAAATAATGAAACCTCAGGATGTTGGCGTGGAAAAAACAAAACTCGTCTTGGGCAAGCATTCCGGCAGGCATGCCTTTAAAGAAAGAATCAAAAGTCTTGGGTTTAAACTTTCTGACAAGGACTTTGAGAAAGCATTCAGTAGATTTAAGATTCTTTCTGACAAGAAGAAAACAATATATGATGAAGACCTTATAACGATTGTTAATGATGAAATCGCGGAGATTAAAGAAGTCTATAAATTTCAAACCCTGAATATAAGTTACAAGACCGGTGACATTCCGAAAGTCTCTGTTACCCTGGAAAAAGATAAAGTTAAAATTGCCAAAGATGCTTCCGGTGATGGGCCTGTAGACGCGATTTATAAAGCAATAGACAAAATAACAAAAATTAAAGGGTCCTTACTTAATTACGGTATCCATTCTGTGACAGAAGGAAAAGATGCTCTTGGTGAAGTTATTGTCAAAGTTGACTTTGGCAGCGGTAGGATTGTTAATGGCAGGGGCGCGAGTACTGACATTGTCGAAGCAAGCGCAAAAGCTTATCTCAACGCGGTCAATAAGGTTATATCCGGTAAAACTTCAAGAAAGAGAAGCAGGTTGATTTAACCATGAAAAAAGTACTTCTTCTGGGCCATCCATTAGGCCATTCGGCTTCACCTGTTTTCCAGAACGCGGGGTTTAAGGCTCTCGGTGTTGATGTTACTTATGAGTTATGCGATATCCTTCCAGAAGAACTAGAATCCAAAATTAAAGAAATCAGGGACTCTGGTGAATATTTAGGGTGTAATGTAACTATTCCTTATAAGGTTGACGCAAAAGGTTTAGTAGATAAAATTGATGACGAAAATGATTACGTAAACATTATTGGCGCGATTAATACTATTGTGAACAAAAATGGAGTTCTCTGGGGATATAATACAGATGTTTATGGTTTTCTTGGGGCATATAAGAACAAATTTGGCTTAAATTCAAAAGCTGTAAAATTTTTTAAAGATAAGAAAGTTTTTATTGCGGGTGCTGGAGGCGCGGGGAGAGCAGTTGCGGCAGGAGCACTTGTTGAAGATGCTGAGAAAATTTTTGTTTTTGATGTGGATAATTCTAAGGCTTCTGAGTTAGTAAAGCATCTTGCCGCATCATACGGGACAGATAGATATAAGCCGGAGATAAGAAATGTTGCCGAAAGCGCAGTTGATGAACATGTAAAAGAAGCAGATATAATTGTAAACGCCACTCCTCTTGGAATGGGCAGAGATACAAGAAAAAGTATCAACACAGAAGTTTTGCATTCTGAACAGTTTGTGTTTGACCTTGTTTATAATCCTTTGGAAACTCCCTTATTAAAAGATGCTAAACAGAAGGGGCTGAAATGTTGTGGAGGGTTATTAATGCTCCTCTACCAGGGAATGTGGGCATCTGATTTATGGATGGAAGAGTTTACGGGCAGGAAACAGCCATTTTTAAACGCTTACAAAGCAATGGAAGAAGCCCTAAAAAAACATTTTAAGGTAAAAGAATTGTAATTCGATAAATATCCAAACTGTCATCCCGAACTTGTTTCGGGATCTTGAAAGGCCAGGATGTAAAGGAGAAAAGATGCTGAAACAAGTTCAGCATGACAGTGAGGCAACATGGTAATAAGTGGAAAAAATTCCGAATACTTAAGATATTAAAATACCTAAAATGTTATTCCGAACACCTAACATGTCATCCCGAACTTGTTTCGGGATCTTAAAAACAACATGAACAGCGGATATGTTTACATATTGTCGAACTACAAAAGAACCACGTTCTACATCGGTGTAACAAATGATTTATTACGCAGATTAGCAGAACATAAAAGAGGTATCGGAGCAAAGTTCCCATTGAAATATAAATGCAGCTTTTTGGTTTATTACGAGTTTTTTGAACAAATAACAGACGCGATTAATTGTGAAAAACAATTAAAAAACTGGCATCGTGAGTGGAAATTAAATTTAGTTAAAGGTGTAAATCCTGAATTAAAGGATTTAAGTGATGAATTACAATGAATCCAATTAATATATTTTGGTCATCAGTCTTTTTTATCTTCGGAACAATCGTTGGAAGTTTTTTAAATGTTTGTATTTATCGTCTTCCTGAGGAGCTTTCAATTATATTTCCACTATCACATTGCCCTAACTGCAAGGCAAAAATAAAGTGGTATGATAATATTCCATTATTAAGTTATATTATCCTTCAGGGTAAATGTAGAAATTGCGGGAAGCCTATCTCGCCTGTCTATTTTATAGTAGAGCTGCTTACAGGAATTCTTTTCCTGACAGCATTTCTTTTCTCCTCGGGTGCCGCGGAGGTTGTTTTCAGGATAATGTTCTTTTCTCTTCTTATTGTTGTCTCATTTATTGATTTAAAACATTTTGTGATACCGGATGAATGTAATATTATCGGGCTTGTTTTTGCTCTTCTTGCTTCGTCATTTTTCCCGCATCTTCAGGGTGAAGCAAAGTGGTATCTTGGTTTGTACAGGTCTTTTCTTGGAGCCGTGACAGGTTTTGCTGTTCTTAGCGCGGTGTCCCTGGCCGGTTCAAAACTTCTTAAAAAGGATGCGATGGGTTTTGGTGATGTTAAGCTGATTGCGATGATAGGTTCTTTTGGCGGGGTACTTGTTGTTTTTTTGAGTATAGCGATTTCATCAATTGTTGGAACAGTTATCGGAGGCACAGCCCTTTTAATCAAAAACAAAACATGGAAAGGCAAAGTTCCATTTGGTCCTTATCTTGCCATAGGTGCTGTGGTATCAATTCTCTGGGGCAACAAATTGGTTGATTGGTACTTGGGATTGTTTTGAAGAACAGTGTTTCGTGATTATTTTTTACACCGTTCTTCTAATCTTTGGATTATTTCGCGGGTCACTTCTTCAGGCGTAAGTTTATCAGTCTCTATTATATAGTCCGCTTGCTCATAATGGTCTTTCCTTGTTTTGAGAAGATTTGTTATTTCTTTTAACTTATCACTGACATTGAGCAGCGGTCTGTGATTTGTATCTGCTGTTCTTCTAAGTACAATCTCTGGAGAAACCATAAGTGAGATTGTAACACCGTTTTTCTTGAAGTCATCCAGGTTGTTTTTGTTGAGAACAACGCCTCCTCCGGTTGAAATAATTATATTGTTTCTTGAGGCAAGGCCCTTTACCACTTCACGTTCCATAGTCCTAAAGTATTTTTCGCCTTTTTCTGTAAAGATTTTTGATATTGTCATTTCAGCTTCCTGTTCGATAAGGTCATCCATTTCGGCAAAGTCCATTTTTAGCTTTTTAGA
>JAGLRQ010000069.1 GCA_023136205.1 Candidatus Auribacterota bacterium | reverse complement strand
TCCACCTTAAGAAAATTCCTTCCTGACAGGATAATGGACCGGATAATGAGAAGCAGATATTAGCCCGGATTTTGGGATTAGAATAGCTTAAGTATATCTTTCACCGTTGTTGTGGCAACACTAAGAACAGTATCTGCCGCGCCGTAATAAACAAATATTTCTCCGTTTATTTCAACCGCGCCATTACTGAATACAACATATGGGACAAAACCTTCTTTCTCATAAGGTTTTTCAGGGGATAATATCGGCTCTTTGTGGCGGTAAATAATTTTTGAAGGATTTTTCAGGTCTGCTATCGCAAGCCCGAGAAAATATCTCCACTTTCTGTCAACTCCATGGTAAATAATAATCCATCCGTTCTTTGTCTTGATCGGAGACGGCCCACCGCCAATCTTGTAATATTCCCATTTAAACTTAGGCCCCATTACAACTTTATGGTTAGTCCAGTCACGCAAATTACTGGATTCCGCGGACCACAAATAAGGAGAAATACGATGGTACATTAAATATTTTCCGTTTATTTTTTCCGGAAAAATAATACAATCCTTGTTCTGAATCCTGCCGAGAGGATAATATCTTTCGCCCCACTTCCATTTCTGCTCACATATGTTTCCGGCTGAAATAGTCGTTATCCCAATCTGGGCACTTCTATATTCCACTTTACGAATCACATTACTCATGCGGGGAATCTGGCCGTAAGCAGTATAAGCCATGTAATAAGTCCTGCCCATTTTCACGAGCCGCGGGTCTTCAACACCCCATTTTTCAATTTCGTTACCCTTTGCGGGTCCAAAGACAGGTTTTGATAAACGCTCATTAATATTAAACCCATCTTTTGTTGAAGCATACCCAACATATGAAATCGCCCGTTTATTCCTCTGCGCCCTGTAAAAGATATGTATTTTCCCCCCCTCGTAGATTGCCGCGGCATTGTAAACCATCGCGGACTCCCAGCCCCTTCCACGAGGAGTTAAAATAGGATTTTTTCTATGCCTTTTTAAAAAACTCATTTTTCCATATTTAATACGTCATTAAGTTTTGCTGTCGCGAGGCAGATTACTGTATCCGCTCCGCCATAGTAACAAAAAAGCTCATCACCGATTAACACCGTACCGCATGTAAATACAACATCGGCAACATACCCCTGCTCTTCATACTCCTCCGCGGGTTCTAAAACGGTATTGTCGCTCCTGAAAAGTATTTTCTCAGGATTTTTCAGGTCAAGCAGCATCATTCCCAGGCTGTAAGTTCCAAAACCTTTCTTGTTTTCTTTATCTTTCCACTGGACCCCATGGTAAATACAAAGCCAGCCTTTGTCCGTTTTTATAGGGGGCCCCCCTGCTCCCACCTTTGCTTCATCAAACAACCCTTCTCTCGGTTTAGCAAGTATCTTATGGTCGGTCCAGTTAACAAGGTCTTCCGAATACGAAATCCATATATCAGGCGGTATCCTGTGAAGCAAGACATATCTGCCATTGATCTTTTCCGGGAACAAAGCGGCATTTTTATCATCTTTATCCGGAACAGGCAAAACCGGAAGTATGCATGAATATCTTTTCCAATCCCATTCGTTTTTAATAAATTTACCCACCGGCAGAGAAGCCATACATACACTTGCTCCTTTGCCGTCAAAACCCGCGTAAGTCATGTACATCGTATCATTCATCATAACGATCCGCGGGTCTTCAACACCTCTCGTCTCATATTTGTCCCGCGGTGAATATATCGGTTTCTCAAGCCTCTTATCAATATTATAACCGTCTTTAGTGTAGGCATAGCCAAAATGTGATATCTGGTCAAAACCCATTCCCCTGTAAACTATATGAACTCCCTTGTTATAGTATGCCGCGCAGTTAAAGACACATCTTGATTCCCAATCGTGGGTTTTTACCGGTTTTAAAATCGGATTTTTTTCGTATCTTTTAAACATTTTTTCTCCTATTTTTTCAAAAGGGTTTTGAAATATTTTATAAACTCAGCGGCAATTTCAGACGCGCTGTTTTTTTCAAGATACTTTCGCGCGCCCCTTAAAACTTTTTCTGTTTCCGTAACATCTTCAAAAGCATGCTTCACCGCTTCTTTAAACTGTCCAAAACTTTTATATAAGAACACCGCGTCTCTAACCATATCAACAAAATTCGATTCACGCGAAAGAAAAGGACAACCCGCGCCGAGACACTGATAAATAGTACTCGAAACAGCAACCCATGGCAAATGCGGCTTGTTAAATATTGTAACATCAGAAGCATGAAGGTAATCGTAAACTTCTTCGATAGTAAGTGTCTGTTT
>JAGLRQ010000068.1 GCA_023136205.1 Candidatus Auribacterota bacterium | reverse complement strand
CAAAGTGGGTTTATGGTTACAAACAATAACAATATGAATGGGATACTCTTTTTTCATTGCCCAGAGCCATGGAATAACTTCGGCGCCGGAACCGGACGCGGGGCCAAACATAAACACTATCTTTTTGTCACTTGGAAGCTTTAGCTTCCTGCGGGCCGTCTTCTTATCGCCGGGCTTCCAGGGTAAACAGGGATAAGGAATATATTTCAAAATTTCCTCAGGGTATCCTTCTTTAAGAAAATCAATGTACCTGGGGTCAAATCCGACTATTCCATCCCAGCCAAACTGGTGAAACGAAGGATCATCTGTAAGTTTTCCATCATGTATAACCGTCACGGTTTTAGATTTTTTCTTTATCCAATGAAAAATCCTGCCAAGCTCATCTTTTGGAAACATGCCTATATCTTCCGTAAGAAATATATCATAATTCCCCTTCATAAAAGGGACACTGTCGAAAACAACCCGGGGAGCATTAAAAGTGCTGAAACACCTGTGAACATAAGGTTCATCCTTATCAACAATTGCTGTCCCATGAAAACTTTCAGGGACAAAAGAAAAAACACTAAGCTTATGCCCCATTTTAATAAATTCCCTGCCGATAAACTCCGCATGAATTGAAGCACCGGAATCAGAATTCCACGCGCTCATTATTCCAATTTTCATACAATTACTCCTTATTAAAAAAGAACATTCTATGATTGTGTGTTAGCACAATTTACAGCTTGATTATACCTTTGTTAAGGTTTTTCTATTCTAAAAAAACAGTTTACCTTAACCGGATTGTTTTTTCTATCCTCTTTTCCTGTCGGCCAAAAGAACAAGGTTCCTAATTTCATCCTTGTTTCTTGCCTCCATCCACTTGCTGTCAAATCCCGGATTCTGTGTAATTTGAGCCACTGCCGCCAGGCTTTTCAAGTGCAAAGTGCGCTCATCTATGGAACCCGCGAAAATAAACATCACATGGACCAGTTCATCGTCAGGGAAAATTATCCCCGCCTTTGCCCTTATCATCAGTGCCTTAAAAACATTTTTTCCTTCAACTACAATGTGAGGAATCGCAAGGCCCTTTCTTATTACTGTAGTAGCTGATTTTTCTCTCTCTATCAATTTCTTGAATATGGTATCGGGCACCACCCCAAGTTCTTCGGCTAAAATATTTGAAATGTCCCTGAATAAATCCTCTACTTTTAAGAGTTCTTCAACATCTAATACTTTACTTTTCTCCATCAGCTTATGGAACCTGTCTTCAATAATTTCGTCCCTCTGGACTACAACATCTTTTAACTCCGTAAGCAGGTTATCGGAAGTAAGTTCCGTATCTTTTGACACCAGTTTTTCCAGCGCGTAGATCAAAGCTGAATCTCTAACAGCTCTTTTTCCCACATAAGCCTTATACCATATAAACCCTATAAACAGGAACATCAGCGTGATAAAACCAATGAACGACCCCATTTCGATAAGAAGAAATCCTCCCCCTAATATTCCAATTACTTGTAAATATGGATAAAAAGGGGCTCGAAATTTAGGCCGGTAACTTAAAAGTTTACTTTCCCTGAACAGTATGAGAGTCAAATTGGCAAACATAAAGAGCAAAATTAGAATACTTGAAGCAAGCTTAACTAAAAATTCCAACTTCAAGAACGTGATAACAACAACCATGAACAAACCGGTAAAAAGAATGGCAATATAGGGTGTTTTAACTCTCGCGCCTATCTTCTGAAAAATTGGCGGCAGCAATTTATCCCTGCTCATGCCAAGGGGGTATCTTGAAGCAGTCATAATCGCGGAATTGGCAGTGGAGATAAACGCCAGAAAAGCACCTATACTTATTATTACTTTAAAAACTTCACCTCCAAAAACATCTGCTCCGGCTGATATGGGAATAAGTGTTGCTTCAAGCTCTGTGGGATTCAAAACTCCTATTGTAACAAAAATTACTAAAGCATATATGAGAGAGGTAACGGCAATAGAAAGAATCATTCCAAGAGGTAAATTTTTACCCGGGTTTTTCACTTCTTCCGCCAGGGCCGCTACTTTCGTCAACCCTCCGTAAGAAATAAAAACGAAACTCGCGGCAGCAAATACCGACCCCAGCCCCTTGCTGAAAAAAGGTCTGAAATTAAAAGAGTTAACAGCTTTAATACCCCCAAAAATATAGCAGAACAATATACACAGAAGCCCCAGAACCAACAAAACCTGCACTTTCCCCGCCTCTTTAACACCAGCTAAATTTAAAAAAATAAAAAGTAGACAGCATATAAGGGCTATAATGTTTAAAGGCAGGTCTGTCAAAATAGTTAAATAAGCACCCATCCCTAACAGGGCAAAGGCACCTTTCATGCTTAGAGAAAACCAGGTACTAAAGCCTGCTAAAGTTCCCAAAAGAGGCCCAAAACCTCTCATAATATAGAAGTAATCTCCGCCGGCTTTTGGCATCGCGGTTATCAATTCCGCGTTGCTGAGCAGGGCAGGGACGCATAACAAACCCGCAATGATATATGATACCAGAACGGCCGGCCCGGCTATCGCGTAAGCCAACCCGGGTAAAATAAACAAACCTGAACTAATCATCGCGCCGGTTGCCACACAAAAAACATCAAGTAAAGTAAGCTCTTTTTTTAATTTTTCTTTCATGGGTTTTCCCTCACTCACATTATAAATCCACCATAGCAGTATCTACAAGAATATAATGTGGAATTTTTTCCTTTCAGCAATAAACATATTGTAATATTATGGTTGTTCAAGAGAAACGGGAGAAAGATAATTACGAACCACGGGCCGGAGGATATATCTTTTGAGAAAAACTATTGCTGTATTATTTCTGCTTTTAATCGCGGGTGGATGCTCCCCGCTCGAAATGAGCAGGCAGGTACTCGGGGTTTCCACTGAAGCGCTGGAAAAATATGACGTAAGATTCAACAAAACTTTCAACATATCAGAATCTTCTCTCTACACAGAAACACTAAAATTTATAAAAGAAAAAATGGGCGGGCGAATACTCTTAAGGAACCTGAAAAAGGGGAAAAAGATACACATTATAGCTGTGGGTTTTAGAACCCATTACAAAAATTGCCTTGATATGACCGAGGTGGGTTTTTTCTTTGAAAAAACAGCCCCGGATACAACCCGGGTGGATGTGGCTTCGCTTAACAGCGGTTTAGCCGGGTTTGTCGCGGATGAATTGTTTAAAAATGAATGTATTTCTTTGCGGGAATGTTTCGCCCGGGCAAAAAAAGAAATTTTCAAGATAGCAGATGATGTAGAATTACAAAAAGAAAATTTAAAAGGGGCTGAATTAGAACATACATGGAAATACAAACAGGCAGAAACCTGGGCTCTCCTGACCAAAAACCTTTCATTAAAGCTCGAAAAAATAACAATCCCGGAAACAATAAAAAGCAGGAAGATGTTGATAAGCCCGATTAAAGAGGCTCAACTAAACTCTGACAAATTCTATAACGCAACTTCACGTTTGGAAATCTTGCGTAATTTTCTGGAAGATATGAACCGAAGCGACAAAGACGCGCAACTGCGCAAAGAAATTGTGCTTCTTGTAAATGATCTGGACTCGGTTATATCAGATTCCGAACATATAATCTTTCCGGATAAAAAACCGCCGGAATCATTTAAAAAATCTTTGAGGATATAATTTTACAGGAGGCTTTTATGTTAAAAAACTTACAAACTTTTTTGGAATACAGGTTTTTAGACAATAGTCTGAAAGTTTATTTTGTTGTCTTTGGGATTATCTTATGTACCGGCATTATAGCAAACATACTTTCCCCGTTTATTGCCAGGCGGATAAAGAGAATCTTGCAAAACACGGGAAAAAAAACATTGCAGGAGGCCGTGGAAGCCACTACTCGATCACTTACCATGTTCCTCTATGTTATCGCGATTTCCTTCAGTACCAGCATCCTCACTGTAAATACACCTATAAAGATTCTCCTTAAACATATTATACATCTTGCTTCCGGAGTGATAATCATATATTTCATTTTCAGAATTGTAGATATCCTTGTCGCTTACCTGGGAGAAAAAGCTGAAACAACCAAGACAAAACTTGATGATATGCTGATTCCCATTACAGGAAAAACTATAAAAATATTTTTTGTCGTCATTACAGTCCTCTTTATACTTAACAATCTTGGCTATAACATAACTTCTCTTGTCGCGGGCCTTGGACTCGGGGGGCTGGCAGTCGCGATGGCAGCTCAGGATACCCTGAAGAATTTTTTCGGCGCGGTCGCGATATTTATCGACAGGCCTTACACCATAGGAGACAGGGTTATAGTTGAAGGTGTGGATGGGCCCATCGAACAAATTGGCCTCAGGAGTACCAGAATTCGGACACTCGACGGAACACTGGTTACAATACCTAACAGTAGAATGGCAGACGCGATAATAAACAACATTCAAAAACGTCCAACAAGAAAGACCATGAACACCATTGGCGTAACATATGACACAAGTATTGAAAAAATGCGCCGCGCGATAGAAATAATCCGCGGCATAATGAAAGATCACCCCGGCACGGAAAACCATCTTGTCTACTGGAAAGATTACGGCCCTTATTCACTTAATATATTTGCCATTCACTGGTGCAAATACTTAGCCTATGACAAATATCTTGAATGCCTCCAGGAAATGAACTTCCAAATAAAAGAG
>JAGLRQ010000067.1 GCA_023136205.1 Candidatus Auribacterota bacterium | reverse complement strand
TGCTACCCAGCAGTGCAAGGCATTACTGTCAAGCGGAGTTCCGGGAATTCATTTTTATACACTTAACAGGTCAGAAGCTACTCACTATATCTGGGAAAATTTGACAGGATAAAAACTCGTATTGAGTTAAAAAACTAAAAACAAACCAATTTCACTTTGTTCAATTGGTGCGAGAGGGGGGATTTGAACCCCCACAGGATTGCTCCCGCTAGCCCCTTAAGCTAGTGTGTCTGCCATTCCACCACTCTCGCATATCCGGGTCATATTTACCCCAAGTGAAAGAGAATTCTAGCAAATAGCCCAAAAATTACAAGCAAAAAATATAGATGCCGTATTGAGTATTGCGCATTGCGTATTGCGTTGAAAAAAAATTTATTTAATACTCAATACTCACGACGCAATACGCACGACGAAACATACTTCTTACTATCTTTTCAAAGTCCTGCCCTTTTAACAACTTCCGCGGCAATCGTATCTATACCGCCAATCAGGCGTATCTCATCTATTGTATTCATCATTCCAGATTCCATTACGATTTTTCCATCAATAATAACCATCTGTATGTTCTCCGGAGAACCTGAATAAACTATAATGGAATAAGGATTTTTATCCAGAGCCGGCAAGGTATTTATGCGATTCGGGTCAAACAGCACTAAATCCGCCTTTTTTCCCACTTCTATACTTCCGATTTCTTCTTCCAATCCCAAAGCTTTTGCTCCGTTAATCGTTGCCATTTTAAATATTGTTTCCGCGTTCATCGCTTCCGGGCCATGACCCGGTTTCTGAAGGAAAGAAGCCAGTTTCATTTCCTGGAACATATTTAAATTATTATTGCATGCGGCCCCATCGGAACCAAGCGAGACATTTATTCCTTTTTTTATATATTCCCAGGCCGGAGCTATTCCTGAACCCAATTTAAGATTCGCAGAGGGACAATGTAGAACTTTTATCCCTTTCTGTTTAAGAATATCAATTTCTTTTTCCGCAAGCCATATACAATGGGCAAGGCACAAATGAGGGCCCGCAAGGCCAAGATGATTAAAATACTCAACATTTCCCATTCCGGTCATTTCTCTGACTCTTTCCGTTTCCTCTTTGTTTTCACTCGAATGCGTATGGATAAGCAGCCTATGCTTTTGGGATAATTTCCCAACCCCTCTCAAAAGCTCTTCAGAACAAGTCAACACAAACCTTGGGGCAAGGGCATAATTTATACGGCCGTTTTCCGCACCGTTCCACTGCTTTATCAAGACTTCACTCCGCATAAGAGAAGATTCCGTATCCTCCTTAAGTGCGGCCGGAATACTTTCCCCTTTATCCATCATGGCTTTGCCGATAAAAGCCCTTATGCCTGATTCTCTGGCAGCATGAAATGCCGATTCAGAATGATGAACACTTTCCATATCTAATATAGTCGTTACACCGCTTTTCACCAATTCAGATATACCAAGCTGCGCCGAAAAATGGCTTGATTCACTATCATGCGCGGCTTCCAGTTTCCAAATTTTTTGTTTAAGCCATTTGAGAAGAGATAATTCGTCAGCCATGTTCCTAAAAAGGCTCTGAGTAAGATGAACATGGGTTTGAATAAATCCGGGAAAAACGAACTTGCCGCCGGCATCTATTACCAGGGCTTTTTTTTTGAGAGGAATGCTTCCTATTGCGGCTATTCTATCATTTTCAATCAGAAGATCCGCGGAAGCAAAAATGTTTGACTCAGAATCTCCTGTTATTATGTACGCACCTTTTATTATTATAGCGCCCATTTACTCCACATTTTCTTGTTTTTCACTATCTTCAAAAGGGAGCCTAAATTTATACTTTTTCCCGTCCCAGACAATCTTCCAAACCATTGTCTTAAAATCAATTTTCCATTCACCGTTTACATCAAGAAGAATGTACGGCGGCGCATCAACAGTACTGTCATTAAAAACAATTACAGCATAGCGATAGTTACTGGTTTTGTACCTTTCTATTTTGTATGTCTTTCCTATAAAGGGGTTAATTTCCCTTTCTATCATCTCTTTCGGGGGCTTGCCTTCATCCCAGAGACGTCTTGAACTATCGTTCAGACATTGGAGGTATTGTTCAACATTTCCTTCCAGACCCGCTTTTTTATACAGCTCAAATGTTTTTTCGGGAGTAGAATAATCAGCGGCCAAGACCCAACCGGCTGTCATAAATAACACTACGAATAAATAAATTTTAATTTGTTTCAATTTATACCATCCCCTTTTCTATTTTTGTTGATTCCCAAAGTTTCGCCCATTTACATAAAACATAAAAAGAACTGTTAACAGAAATCACAAACCCCGCAAAACCATCAAGAAAACCTTTTTTATAAATATAGGTTTCAAAAAATTTTATCCATGGATGAAAAATTATATTAACCAACCTGAACTTCTTGCCCTTTTTAAGAAAGTTCATAAGCGATGTATCAGAATAATTTTGAATCGTGTTAATCTGCGCGGAAATATCCTTATATACATAATGTAAAATATCCCCTTTTATCTTTTTTGTCTTTCCACGGGGAACCACCATCGCATGAGGGTCTTCACCCTTCCATTCCGCCCTGCTTTTATTAAACAGGCGCGGCTTATAATCGGGATACCAGCCGCAATGATAAATCCATCTGCCTAAATACCAGCATCTGAAATTGATCATATACGCGGCATACCCGCCTGCCGGCGAGGCAGAAGCATTTAAATCCTCATTTTGGAAAACCTTAAAAATACTTGATTTAAGCTCGGCATTCACACGCTCATCAGCATCAATATTAAATATCCAATCATTCGAAGTTTTAGAAGTTGCAAAATTCTTCTGTTCCACAAAACCTGCCCACTTCTTATGATAAATCTTATCGGTATACTGTTTACAGATATCAAGCGTTTTATCCGTACTTCCGGAATCAATAATTGTTATTTCATCGGCCCAGGAAACAGATTCAAGGCAAAGCCTTATGTTCTCCTCCTCATTAAAAGTCAGCACAGTGGCTGAAACGGGAAGCTTATCAAATGTTTTCATCAAAACCTGCCTTCAGATATGGCTTCTGCCTCTGGTAATGTTTAAAAGAAAATCAAGCCAGCGGTCATACCCGCGGATTAAAACACGTTTTATTACAAAGGGATTTTCACCTTTCCTGTTAATTCCATGCAATGTCGCAATCCCCATTTCATACCCCGCTAATTTTACCGCTTTAACAATCTCATTATTATAATGTCCATAAGGATAAGAAACAGCATTTATTTTAATATTTAACTTATCCTCCAGTATTTTCTTTGATTCGGTAAGTTCCTTTAAAAGAGAGTCTTGATCAATTTTAACCAAATCCGCATGTGTAACGGTGTGCGATGCTATTTCAAACCCGTCTTTAACCAGTGTTTTTATCTCACCCCAATCCATCATAGATTTTGCATCATCTTCCCCCGCGGCATCCCACAAACTCTTCCCGCCTACATACGCGGAGGCAATAAAAAAAACGGCAGAAAAACCATACTTTCTAAGAACAGGGCTGGCATTTTTAATGTTATTTCTGTACCCATCATCAAATGTTATGACAACAGGTTTGTATTCAAAAATTTTCTTGCCCTCAACATACTGTTTAAGGTCCCGCAGTGTAATGCTCTTATACCCTTTACTGCTAAGATATTTAAGCTGCTTTTCGAAATCTTTGAGAGTCACTTCTAACTTTTCTTTTTCTGCGGCAGAATTATCTATACTGTGGTACATAAGAACAGGAACACCTTCGCGGGCAATCCTCCACCAGTTAAACCTAAGGGAAAACCCCACAAAAGCAGCCACACCTAACAACATACAAAAATATATCATCACAACCATCCTATCTTTCTTTTGGCCTGCGTCTTTTTATTTTGCTCCTGGTTTTCCTGGTATCTTCGGCCTCATCTGAAAATTTCATTTTTATCTTTGCATTTTTCACCTGGTATTTTTTACCAAGAACTTCTTTTGCCAATCTATTTGCTCTATAAAATTCTTTATCGAATAGATATTTGTTTCCCGCAATCATCGCATTCAGAGCAAAATCAAACTGATTAGCTACCTCTTTATACCTGTCATGGCACCTGAGTAAAAAACCTTTCAATTTAACGGATTTATGGACCATCATACTTTTGATTTTCTTATTATCACAGGATACATAGTAAAGCTGTTTTAAAGTAAGGTACCCATCTTCCTCAAAACCCAGTTTTCGAGGATCCGTATAAATAATTTCAAGTAATTGATTCAAGCTGTCTTTTTCACTGAATTTCATTTCAAATATCGAGTGTTCCACTTTATCCCTGGAAAATTCAATAAATGCTTCTATCATTTTCTCAGGTAAACCATATATCATGCCAAGGGAATTATTATAAGCGCCAACCAGGCTGCCACCGTTTGCAATAATGGACACATAGTTAAGAAATACCTCTCTCCCCTTCTTTGTCGAATTAATATAATTAAACAGTTCTCCCGCCGCTACATCATTAATTTTTAAAGCAGGATTTTTTTCAACAAGAATTGCAAGGAAATCAATATCTCCACTATCATATATTTTTAGAAAATCTCTTCTGAGCCCATGCTTTTCTCTAAAAACAAGATCTCTCGCCGCTCCCACATATACCCAACAGGGAAAAGGATTTATGCCTGAGCAAAAAACTGAATCTTTAAGATTCGATGCTATCATAAAATACACTGTAGAACACAACTTTGCTAAAGCCATAGAATTGCCATACGGGGTATTGTCCGAAAAGAATGTTATCCTATACCCTTTATATACCATCTCAAATTCTGACCGGTCTTCTGAATAAGCATACCTTACCCTCACAGGTTTCTCTAAAAAAGGGTTCAGCTTGTAAAGTTTATCCAGTTCGGCAAAGATTTTACCCAGCTGCGATACCACTTCAGCTGCATTTAAAGTGTCATCCGCAAAAACCTCAAATCTCCTGGATGCATCTAAAATGCCAACCGCTTCACAGGGAACAACTGCCAGGAAAAATAAAACAGCCGCAATAAAATGAACAAATATTTTCATTTTCCTGAATCCATGATAAATGTTACCGGGCCATCATTGACAATATTTACAACCATATACGCCTGAAAAATACCGGTATTCACCACAATCCCATATTTTTTAATACACTCAACAAAATGATCAAAAAGTTTTTTTGCTCCTTCGGGATCCATCGCATTATCAAATCCGGGACGGCGTCCCTTTTTACAGTCAGAACATAGGGTAAACTGAGAAACCGCCAGTATTTCACCCTGCACATCCAAAATTGAAAGATTCATTTTTGCGGTAGAATCTTCAAAAATTCTCAATCCCGAAACCTTGCGGGCAAGAATTTCCCCATCTTCAACGGAATCATTTTTTTCAACCCCAACAAGAAAAACCATTCCTTTGCCAATTGACGAAACTATCTTTTTTTCAACGAGAACTGAAGCTTCTTTAACTCTCTGCACAACTATTTTCACCAAAAAAGATCCTCGGCAGCCCTAATCATTGCCTTTTCAAGCAAACTCTCAACCTTATCCGCACTCATATCATCATGGTATTTTTCAAGAAAAGTTTTATATAATTTAATAGCTTTTTCGTAGTCTTCTTCTCTAAAAGCTGCATTGGCTTCAAAAATCAAGGCTCTCTTATCCGACTGTTTCGTTTCTCCATCATCTGCTTTTCCCGGAACCTCACTTTTTTCGGATGGGCCTGGTTTTGTCGATGATAGTATTAAAACCTTATTTTCCACTGTAATGTCCTTAATATAATACGGCAGTTTAAAATAACCCGAATATTTCGCCGAATTTGAAACCTTTTTCAACACTTCATTAATGACCATGGACGAAAGTCGAAGTTTCCCGACAGAAGCATTCTTAACATCAACAGCAATTTTGCCATCTTTCACGGACGGGACTATTCCCACCTGCATTATTATTTTTTTATTTTTAATTGAATAGACAACTGTTGCCTTCAAAACACCGGCATCAATATCGCAAAACATTTTTTCAATTTTAATGTCCAACTTAGATATAAAGCTATTGTCTTTTCGCGGTTTATGGACAGCATTTTCTATACTCGAATAGTGTATTTGAGATGTCAATTCTTTACCTGTAACAGAAACCGAGCGTTTTTCACCCCGGCCAAAAGCTTCCCGAAGATGGGCATATTTTCCATCCAAACTCTTTTTGGACATATAGCTTTCTTCTACAACTTTCACCCGAGGAACCATCAAAAGCAACACTATGGATGTTACAGCTACACACGGAACCCCCCATTTAAACAACAATTTAAAAAATCTTAAGAATGACCTCTTAGGTGAATTTTCTTCCCTTTTAAAATCAGAATGAGTTTTGTTAAAATTCAATCGTGCTGAACAATTTGCGCAATATCTCCTCTCCATAGGATTCTCATAGCCGCATTTTTTACAAACAATCATAAAAACTCCTTATTCTTAAATATAAATAATCCTGAGCAAATAAGAGTTAATATATTATAAATGATTTATTTGTCAAGGGACAACTAATAAACACTTATAGCTTGACTTTAAAGCTCATTTTTCAGAAACTATTCACCGGAGGTACAGAAAAAAATGCCAACTTATGATTATATTTGTAAAAAATGCCAACACACATTTGAAGCTTTTCAAAGAATAACTGACTCTCCTATTACAGACTGCCCAAAATGCGGTTTGAAAAACTCCGTAAAAAGACTCATAGGAGGAGGTTCAGGCATTATTTTCAAAGGCTCCGGATTTTACGCGAATGACTACAAAAAAAGCAACCCTCCAGAAAAGAAACCAATCGAAAAAAGCCCATGCCGGGCCTGCCCTTCAAAGGGATCCGATGTAAAAAAAGATCATAAAGGTAAACAATAAAAAGGTGAGAGAAGAGTTAATCTTCCCTCACCTATCTTTTATTTTAATTGTTTATTCTCTATTTTCTTCTGATTTTTCCTCCGGTTTTTGTTCAACCTGTTTTTCTTCAGGGACACACGCATATACATCGGAAAGCATTCTTATTGCTACAACTTTACCAAAAGGCGCGGTGAATATTATCCCAACACAGCAAGCTAAAATACCAAGAGAACAAACTACACTTCCTATCAAAGAAGCAAGGATATAATCTAATGCTTTGGTTTTAAATTCATTAAAGATGTCTACAACCTTAAAAGCGTCTTCAATCTTTGAATCCTTACAATACCTGACCAGTGCTATAAAAACGACAGGACCGAGTACTAACGAAAGCAGGACACTCACCACTGTTCCTATACATGGCATCCATCCAATAACAGTAGCCGCCATAAAGAAAACAACTGTATAAACCAACGCTATAATCCATGGATAAATCCCTTCCTGGAAAAGATTACCCCAATCTTCCCATTCCGGCAGTTTGGCTTCAGCTCCACCCTTATGCTCAGCTACAGAACTTTTAATAAACCTCAAGAGATACCCCGCCGCGAGAATGTTAACAATGGGAATAAACATAATGATTCCCAGAAGTAGAATTTTGACTACCCATTTCTCGTCCTTAAAAGGATACTTAAACGCTTGTTCAATGTTAAAACGCATTTCCTACCTCCTTTAATAGCTAGCCTCAGAATCAGCCATACCGACAAATATTCCCAATGCCAATTAATACAATCCACACTATCATTCCCAATATTGTTGCCAAAACCATTAAAACGGTAATTATAATACCAATAATCATTCCAGCTTTAGCTATTCCCTCGCCAGCTTTCGGAGCTTTCCCTTTTTTGATATCAGAAAGCTCTGTTGCTCCCAATATCCATGCTGCAATTCCCAGCGGCGCACAGCAAACCAAAGAAATGATACCCAGAACCAGCACTGTTATTGCTGTACCACTAGCCTTTTCTTCCCGGGTAACAACAACTTCCGTTTTTCCAGCGTCTTCAACCATAATAATCCCCTTTAAAAAATCCTCATCATAACCAACACCTTATATACCCATGAGATACAGAGTGCTGAAATTATAAACCACTTCCCTCTTTTAATCAAACTTATTATGCCATCCAGTTTAAAAACCTTTCCGGCAGCCAGACAAACCAAAGAATAAACAAAAACCAGAATCCCCGACGTAAAAATGAGAGCCGCAAATGGATTGGCCTTAAACCCTTTTAAAAATTCCCCTTTTGCCAGTAAAGAAAAAGATGTTGTCGCTCCGCAAAATGGACATGGCAAACCTGTTAATTTGTATAAAGCACAAGGGGGAAGGAAAAACTTTACATGTGTTCCGATACCTTCAGGCGAAGGAGAAACAATAAAGGACACCATATAAACAAAAAAGAGACAACAAACAATACCAAAACTTATTATTCTGACCTCGCTTTTAACTCCTGTCTTAACAGTTTTCATAGTATTTAACCTTATAAGATGCAAAACGTAAAATCCGGGTAAAAGTATAATATTTTGAGCCTTTAGCTATCAAGCAAATATTTAATTTTGCATTTCACTTAAAATTTCAATATCATATTACCATGAATCTCAAATCTTACTTACAGAAGAAACGTAAAGGCATTAACCGGAAGCTTTCCGACATTCTGCCCCGCCCAACAAAATATCCGTATGAAATACACAGAGCTATGAGATATAGCATCTTCCCGGGCGGAAAAAGGATAAGGCCCATTCTGGCAATAGCTTCATGCGAAGCCCTCGGAGGAAAAGAAAAAGATGTCATTGCTTACGCCTGCGCTATTGAAATGATACACACATATTCACTTATACATGATGACCTGCCCGCTATGGACAACGATGATACCCGCAGGGGAAAACCAGCCTGCCATAAAGCCTTTGGAGAAGCAATCGCAATCCTCGCGGGAGACGCGCTTCTTACATATTCTCTTCAAACCATAATCTCGGCAAACCACAAGAATTTTGAGAAAATTGCAATTTGTCTGTATAACAACTCCTCAACAACAGGACTAATCGGCGGCCAGGTAATGGATATTCTTTCTGAAGGAAAAAAAATATCCTCTAAAACACTCAATTATATCCACAAAAATAAAACCGCCGCCCTTATTTCATGTTCTGCCGAGATAGGAGCTCTTTCTGCCGGTGCCAATCTCAAAGATGTGGAAAATATGCGAAAATACGGAATTAACCTGGGCATGGCCTTTCAAATAACAGACGACATCCTGGATGTAAAAGGAGATGAAAAAAAAGCGGGTAAAAAGTTAAGAAAAGATTTAAGTGCCGGTAAAAATACGTACCCCGGATTACATGGGTTGGAAAAATCAATTCATATAGCTAAAAAATATTCAAGAGAAGCCGCAAAAATTGCCTCAAGCTATGGCAGAAAAGGAAAAATCCTTACAGAAATTGCAAATTTTATTAGCAAAAGGACATCATAAATGAAGATTTCAATTGTAATGCCCGTTTATAACGAAAAAGAAACCCTGGAAAAGATTACCTCTAAAGTACTATCTATTAAT
>JAGLRQ010000066.1 GCA_023136205.1 Candidatus Auribacterota bacterium | reverse complement strand
CCGGAAAAGGAGCCAGCTTAAGAAAAGGATTTGAAAAAGTCAGAGGAGATATAGTAATAATTCAGGATGCCGACCTTGAATACAACCCGGATGAGTATACAAAACTAACAAAGCCCATTGAAGAAGGTAAAGCCGATGTGGTCTATGGATCCCGCTTTATCGGAGAAACACACAGGGTTCTGTTGTTCTGGCACTACGCGGGTAATAAATTCCTTACCCTCCTTTCCAATGCGCTTACCAACCTTAACCTTACAGATGTAGAAACATGTTATAAGGCATTCCGGGCTTCTGTTCTTAAAGAAGTAACTTTTAAATCAAACAGATTTGGTTTTGAGCCTGAATTCACAGCGAAAATGGCAAAAAAGGGCTACAGAATATTTGAGACCCCTATTTCATACAGCGGCAGAGATTATAAAGAAGGTAAAAAAGTAACATGGAAAGACGGGCTTGCGGCTTTATGGCATATACTACGCTTCAACCTTTTCGACTAGGGCCTGAGGGCCTGCCGCGTTTTCTGTCAATCAGCCCAAGAACACCAAATTTTTCGAACCTGTGATAATTCTGGTAGAATGCTTCCCTTGTAACACGAAATTTCCTGCAGATAATAGTTATGTTCGGATTTAATGTAACAGCCGCATCCCTTATCATTTCAAGGCGCATCTGTATCGGATCTTCCCTATTTATAAATTCTGATAATGTGTATTCATTTCTTTTCCCTACGGTGCTTTCTCCAGCTTTGTCTCTCGCTGATGCCGGATTTTTCTGAACAGAAACACTCAATTCCTCTCCCGTTCCTAATTCTTTCTCAAGATCTTCTATTGACTTATTGAAGAGAGCAAGTACCCCCCCCTCTTTAAATCTCCGGTTCAAAACATAAAAATCCTGCCTGAAATAGTCAAAATACTTGCAAATTCGATTAATGTTAGGTTTACTGCTGTCATATACCTTTCTTAAAAATTCGTATCTTCTTATTATCTCATCTCTAATGGGGTATTCATATTCATAATTACGCCAGACCAACCGCTGCTTAAACTGCTCAACAAGCTCGTCAATTATTTGGTATAACATGTCTTTTTCTATGGGCTTACAAATATAATTATCTGCTCCAAGCTTCATTGCCCTTACCGCTATATATTCTGAACCCGCACCAGTAAGAATTGCTACCAAAACACCAGGATAGTCTTTTTTTATCTTCGACAGTATTTCCAAGCCATCCATTCCGGGCATCAGATAATCAAGTATAACCACCACCGGAAATAACTGCTTAATAATATCTAACGCCTCTTCCCCTCTGCTGGCGGTTAAGACCTGGTAACCACGACGGGATAACAGCTCTAAGAGTACATCTCTGATTCCCTGCTCATCGTCAACAACAAGAATTTTATTGCAAAACACCGAAAACCCCGCTTTTTAAAATTAACACTTTTCAAGCGTAAACCTAATCTACCACTAATCTACCACAATAAATTTACGTATAATTATAACAATATACCCTATACCCTTTTTACTGTCCATAAATTTCACATTCAACATAGAACTACACTGCATATTTTATAATTGACTTGCTTTTGCAAATCTCAATATAATGTAGGCTTATATTATTATATATTATGATATGGGGAATAATATGCAAAACGCCAAAATAATTGAACAGGGTTTGATAGACAAAGACATGAAGCCGGATACTATCGCGTATTTGAACAAATATTTCGGATTCCAAACCTTCAAAACAGGGCAGCAAGCCGTCATTGAAAAAGTCCTGGGTAAAAAAAATACTCTGGCGGTAATGCCCACAGGAGGAGGGAAATCTCTCTGTTATCAACTTCCCGCGCTCATTTTCAAAGGTACAACTATTGTGGTATCCCCCCTTATTTCTCTGATGAAAGACCAAATAGATGACCTTACAAATCTCTTTATAAAAGCCACTTTTATAAACAGCTCAATCTCAGCAAAAGAACAGGAAAAACGGATAAAAAACACTATCTCGGGAAAATATAAACTCTTATATATAGCTCCCGAAAGATTCAGAAGTAAAAAATTCACCCAAATGTTAAAAGAGACCAAGATAGAGCTGTTTGCCATAGATGAAGCCCATTGTATTTCAACCTGGGGACACGATTTCAGGCCGGACTATCTAAGTCTTAAACATTTTATAAAACTCATGGGTAATCCCCCAGTCATTGCCTTAACAGCCACGGCTACCCCCGAGGTTCAGAAGGATATTGTTAAGCAGCTTGATATTCCCGATGCCCAAACCATCGTTACAGGATTTGACAGGGAAAACCTGATATTCAGCGTAATCAATACTCCCGCGAAAAAAGACAAAAATGCTGTTCTTAAAGACGCGTTAAGACATCGCCACGGCTCCGCTATCATATATGTTGGGACAAGAAGAAAAACTGAAAATGTATCCGCATATTTGAATTCCATTGGCGTAAAATCTTCATGTTACCACGCTGGGATAGATGATTCCGAGAGAGAAAATATCCAGAACAAATTTATGAACGGAGAAATTCCTGTCCTGGTAGCTACAAATGCCTTCGGAATGGGCATAGACAAAGATGACATAAGGTGCCTCATTCACCTTGACATCCCCGGCAATATTGAAAGCTATTACCAGGAAGCCGGCAGAGCCGGCAGGGACGGTAAACAAGCATGGTGCATACTTCTCTACTCCCCGTCTGACATTAAACTGCAGGAATATTTTATCGCGCAGAACCATCCTACAAAGCAACAGGTACACATGGTACACAACTACCTTATAAACCAGAATGAAAATCCCGTGTCAAAAACACGTGAAGAAATAAAAAAATCATTAAATATAGAAATTAGTGAACAGGGCATTTCAAGCACGCTGAGAATCCTGAGAAAAGCAGGAGCAATTGACCTTCTTTCCCGGTTTGATAACATTGCCAGCGTAAAATTCAGGACATCCCCTGAAACAATTTTAAAAAGGCAAAAAAGCAAACTACAAAAAACTCTTACTTCGGCTATCATGGATATAGGGAAGGGGGATAAAGATGCTGACACATTTTCTTTTTCCTTCAGAGATTTAATTAAATCGGCAAACCTGAAATCCGATCAGATATCCCGTACCTTAAACAATATGGATAAACTAAATCTCATTAAATATTCATCTCCTTTCAGAGGACGTTCCATTCTTATAAAAGATTTTAATACGCCCTTTGATGAACTTAACATTCTCTGGGAAAAAATGGAGGCCCAGAGAAATCACGGAATAAAGAAACTTCACCAAATTATCCAATATGCTACATCTCACTGCTGCAGGAGAAAAATGCTGCTTGAATACTTCGGCGAAAAATATGAAAAAGATCTCTGCCCTGGATGTGATGTTTGTATCGGCCGGGAAATACTTGAAGATGAACCAACTTTTGAAGAGGCAGCATATACTATCCAGGAAGCAAAACTGGCAGAAAACCTGCTAAGGTGCGTAAAAGAAATACCACAACCCCTTATAAAAATAAGAATCGCGCAAATATTAACCGGATCAAAAGCCATAGTCATCAAACAAAACGGTTTTGATAAATTAAAAACCTATGAAACGACTAAAGAATCACAGGAAAAAACCATGGAAATTCTTCAGCGGCTTATTTCGGAAGGATTTCTAAAATTAAGCGGTGTCGAACACCCCGTAATCCTCTTGAACAAAAAAGGCTCCGATATTTTACTCGGCAGAAAAGAATTCAAAATAATAGAAATCGACAAAGACGCGTCAGATAAAACATCTTCAAAGAACGAAATAGACCAACAGGAAGAAGCCCTGCTGATAAAAATCTCCAAAAACCCGGAAGACCCCGAAATTCTTTTTGAAGCAGGAAACTTTTACCTCGAAAAAGCAAAATTTTTCAGCAGGGAAGGTAAAACTAAAAACGCCATATCCTTTTCCGAACAAGGAAGCACCTTATTACAAAAAGTCCTTGAAGATTTTCCGGCATCCAGCGCGGCCAGAAAAATTTCCACTCTCTTCAGACAGCGTTTTGAAAACCTGTCCCATAAGGAAATTGATACGGATCCAATTGTAAATAACATCCCGAGCTGTCCGAGATGCAGTTCAAAAATGGTTTTGCGTGAAGGGGAATTTGGGAGATTCTGGGGTTGTTCTGAATATCCATACTGCCGCGGAACACATAAATACTAGTAAACTGTATATAGTATGTCGTATATAGTATATAGTAAAAATAATCAAAAAAAAATACGAAAAACTCAGTGAAAAATAAAATTATTTTAGGTTTTGTTATTTGTAATTTGTTTTTTTTATACTCAACACTACATACTATATACTGCTTTTGATGAATATCCCTATAATTTATCAGGATGAACACTACATAATGGCAAACAAGCCCTCAGGTTTGCTTTCTGTCCCAAGCCCAAAAAACGGAAAAAACACACTTTCTTTCATTCTCCCAAGACAATTGCAAGAAAGTAACATTTTACCATGCCACAGGCTCGATAAGGAAACTTCCGGCATAATGATTTTTGCAAGAGGCAAAAAAGCCAGGGATAAAATGTTCGAACTATTTAAAAACCATGAAATAATAAAGATATATATCGCCTTTATTCACGGTATACCACAAAAAAAAAGCGGGACAATATCCTCAAAAATAAGTGGAAAAACAGCAATAACAAAATACAAAACAAGAAAGATACTCAAGAACTTTTCAATTCTGGGAATCCAGACTGTAACGGGCAGAAGGAACCAGATAAGAATACACTTTAAATTAATAAAACACCCTCTTGTAGGAGAACGAAAATTCGCTTTTGGCAAAGATTTTAAGCTCAAGTTCAAGCGGTGCGCATTACATGCTTCCAGGATAGAATTCAAACACCCGTATTCGGGTAGAAACCTAACTATCGAAGCTCCATTGCCGGAAGATATGAGTAAATTTCTGAAAAAGCAAGCATATTTAAAAAAGAAATGATTTAAACACAGATACACACAGAAAAGGCATCTACCATGAAACAGATATCAAACGAAAAAGTAAATGCCCTCAAACCCCTCAAATGGTATAAAAAACTTGCCACAAAAAAAGGCCGTCTTGAAGCAAAAGCATTCCTTGTCGAAGGGCACAGGGCAATAAAACAGATTATTAATAGCCATCCGGATGAAATAATTGAAATTATAACGACAGGAAAACTACCGCCTGACTACCGAAATCATCTCATCCGGATTATCACCGATAAACAGTTCCGCTCAATCTGCTCTACAAAGGCACCTCAGGGAACTATTGCTGTTGTTCGTCAACCGGAGGAAATTTACACCTCCCGCCTGCCGGAAAATATCGGCTCTAAAGTTTTACTGCTTGAAGATATTCAGGATCCGGGAAACGCGGGGACTCTTATCCGCACTGCCGCAGCTTTAAATTTTTCCGGGGTTATCTTAAGTGAAAAATGCGCGGATCCTTTATCTCCTAAATGTATTCAATCAACTGCGGGCACCATATTATCCATCTGGTCAAGAAGAACAAAAGGTTATCTTGAGATTGCGAAAAAGCTGAAAAAAAACGGATATTTCATTGTATCAACAGATCTTAATGGAATGGAAGATACTTCTATTCTTTCTCGAAATCAGAAGCTTCTTCTCGCCCTCGGAAATGAAGCTTCCGGCATCTCAAAACCAATATTGGACGTATCAAATTACAGATTAAAAATCCCTATTGCGCGTAAAAAAGCGGAATCATTAAACGTAGCGGCCTGCGGCGCAATTTGTATGTATTTAGCCAGCCAAAAATCCTCATAACTTTCTAATTTGTCAAGACTAAAGATTTGACCCCTCTTTTTGCCTCTTTTTTTTTAGATGGCACCCCCGAGACGACTTGAACGTCCGACACCCGGTTTAGGAAACCGGTGCTCTATCCTCTGAGCTACGGGGGCACAACAATACTCCAAATAGCAATCTTGCATTTTATGCGGAAAAGGACCATTTCCGGACGAAAACTAATTAGTATTTAATAAGAGAAGCAACATCGTACTTTTCAAGTTTTTTAATACCCTCAAGGAAGGTTAACTCTATAAGAAGGCAAATGCCGACAATATCACCCTTCAACTCTTCAATAAGTTCCGCGGAAGCTCCGATTGTACCACCAGTAGCAAGAAGATCATCAACCAGAAGGACTTTTTGCCCTTCTTTGACAGCATCTTCGTGTATTTCTACAGAATCAACACCATATTCAAGCGCGTATTCGGCACTTACAGTCTTATGCGGAAGTTTTCCCTTTTTCCTTATAGGAACAAAGCCAACACCCAGCTTGTAAGCAATGGCTGCTCCAAAAATAAAACCGCGTGATTCAATCCCGGCAACAATATCTATTTTCTTATCGATAAACTTTCCAGCCATCGCGTCAACAGCCTTTTTGAAAAGTTTTCCATTCTGTAAAAGTGTTGTAATGTCTTTAAAAATTATTCCTTCCTTAGGAAAATCAGGAACATCACGGATAGTATTTTTTAAACTTTCCAGCATTAGAATTACCTCCTGTTTTCGTCGTGCCTTATGCGTAATGCTCCGTGCGCAAAAAAAATAACACGCAATACTCAATACGTGATACACAATACAATGCTATATTAACCAACCTTCTTTTTTTTCGACGATTTTTTTACGAAGCTTTTTCACAGCAGTCTGTTCAATTTGCCTTACCCTCTCCCTGGTAATTTTATACTTACTTCCAATTTTTTCAAGGGTCAGGTTCTCGCCATCTTCTATTCCAAATCTCAGTTTTAAAATATCCGACTCCCTGGAGGTAAGATCATTAAGAAGGATTTCTATTTCATCCTTAAGAAACATCGCCCCCACCTCTTGTGCCGGATCAGAAGCCCGTTCGTTTTCTATTATGTCTATCAGTTCATCTGTTCCATCTTCACCCATAAAGCTATTCAGCGAAGCCGAAAAAGCAGCAGCATTCTGTATTTCCGTAACCTTTTCAATCGGAATATCAAGCTCATCCGCTATCTCCTGTGAAGTTGGAGAATTCTTTTTCTTCTGGGTAAGCTCCCGAATAACTTTTTTCAATATCGAAAGCTTTTCTATCATATAAACAGGAACACGAATGGTCTTTCCCTGGTTGGCAAGGCCTCTCAAAATAGACTGTTTTATCCACCATGAGGCATAAGTGCTGAGCTTACAGCCTTTTGAAATATCATAACGTTCAACAGCCTTCATAAGGCCAATGTTACCTTCTTCAACAAGATCAAGGAAAGGTAATCCAATATTTTCATAGCGCTTCGCTATACTCACAACAAGCCGGAGATTAGCTTTAATTAATTCCTTTCTGGCTTTTGTATTTCCCTTTTTCACCCGCTTGGCAAGTTCACGTTCTTTTTCGAGAGTAAGAAGAGGAATCTGTCTTATATCCCTTAAATACAAGCGTATCGGATTTGAACTCATTTTCCCCCGTTTCTACCAGTAAAAAATGTTCTTCGCAAGATTGTAGCACAAGTTCTATATAAAAGCTTTACTTATTTTCAATTGCAGCCTGGGCAGCAGCCAGCCTCGCAATGGGAACTCTATAAGGCGAACAACTCACATAATTCAGTCCCGCTTTGTGACAAAATTCAACGCTTTTAGGCTCTCCTCCATGTTCACCGCATATGCCGATTTTGAGGCTTTTCTTTACCTTCCTGCCAAGCTCAACCGCCATTTCCACCAACTTTCCTACACCATCCTGATCCAGTACCTGAAATGGTTCATACTCGTAAATTCCTTTGGCAACATAATCAGGAAGAAATTTACCGGCATCATCTCTTGAAAAACCACACGCCATCTGCGTAAGGTCATTAGTTCCAAATGAAAAAAAGTCCGCGTATCTCGCTACTTCATCAGCTGTAAGAGCTGCTCTCGGAACCTCTATCATTGTACCAATTTTATAATCCACCTTTACTTTTTTCTCTTTAAACACTTTTTGAATCTCTTTTTCCGCATATTCCCTCGCAATCTCAAGTTCTCTATAATGGCCAACCAGGGGAATCATTATTTCGGGGCTAACCTTTATTCTCTTTTTCTTCACACTAATCGCGGCCTCTATAATAGCCCGGACCTGCATATTTGATATTTCAGGATATATCAATCCAAGCCTGCAACCCCTGTGGCCAAGCATAGGGTTAAATTCGTGCAAAGACTCAACCTTATATTTTATTTTTTGAACAGGAATTTTCATCACTTTCGACATTTCCTTCTGTCCTGCTTCATCGTGAGGTAAAAACTCATGCAGTGGCGGGTCAAGCAGCCTTATAGTACAAGGGCGGCCCTTAAGCGCTTTAAATATGCCTTCAAAATCTTTCCTCTGTATGGGAAGCAGTTTTTTCAACGCCTTCTCCCTTCCCTCCTTGTCTTCCGCAAGTATCATCTCTCTGAAAGCAATAATCCTGTCGCCTTCAAAAAACATGTGCTCAGTCCTGGTAAGGCCTATCCCTTCCGCTCCAAACTTGACAGCCACTTCAGCATCGTGCGGAGTATCCGCATTGGTCCTGACGCCAAGCTTTCTGTATTTATCGGCCCATTTCATAACGGTTGTAAAATAACCCGAGAGCGTAGCTTGTACCGTAGGAATCTTGCCAACATAAACATTCCCGGTAGATCCATTCAATGAAATCCAGTCACCCTCTTTTACCTTAACCACGCCCGCATGAAATTCCTTGTTTTTGTAATTCATATGTATACCACCCGCACCGGCAACACAACATTTGCCCATGCCCCGCGCGACTACCGCGGCATGGCTCGTCATACCCCCGCGGCTCGTGAGAATACCTTTCGCGACATGCATACCGCCAATATCTTCGGGAGAGGTCTCTGTCCTGCAGAGAATAATATTTTTCCCTTTTTCCGCCCACTTTTCGGCTTTGTCAGCAGAGAAAACAACCTGTCCTGAAGCAGCCCCGGGAGATGCCGGTAATCCTTTCGCGATAGATTTGGTTTTTTTCTCAGCCTCCGGATTAAACGCAGGATGTAGCAAATGGTCAAGCTGTACGGGATCAATTCTCATAACTGCTTCTTTTTCAGTTATAAGTTTTTCCTTTACCATGTCCACCGCTATCTTTAAAGCTGCTGCCGCTGTTCTCTTACCTGTTCTTGTCTGCAGTATGTAAAGTTTACCTTCCTGAATAGTAAACTCAAGATCCTGTACTTCCTTGTAATGCTTTTCAAGCTTTTTGCGTATATTGATAAGCTGTCCATAAATTTTCCTGTTAACTTTCTTAAGAGTTTCAATCGGTTCAGGTGTCCTGATACCGGCCACAACATCCTCACCCTGGGCATTCATAAGATACTCACCGTAAAACTTATTTGTACCGATACTGGGATCTCTCGTAAACGCGACGCCGGTTCCGGATGTATCGCCCATATTACCAAATACCATAGCCTGAACATTAACAGCTGTTCCAATAAGTCCTTTAATATCATTTATTGCACGGTATTTAACCGCTCTATCATTATGCCAGGAACTAAAAACAGCATTTATC
>JAGLRQ010000065.1 GCA_023136205.1 Candidatus Auribacterota bacterium | reverse complement strand
ATTATGGCTAAGGAGAAATTTGAGAGGACGAAGCCGCATATTAACGTTGGTACGATAGGTCATGTAGATCATGGGAAGACGACGTTAACGGCAGCGTTAACAAAGGTACTGGAACATAAAGGGTTGAGCCGCTATGTACCATATGATGAGATAGCAAAGGCCTCAGAAAGCCAGGGCCGGCGTGATGCTACGAAGATCCTGACGATAGCGACATCACATGTAGAATACTCTTCCGCTAAGAGGCATTATGCCCATGTTGATTGTCCGGGTCACGCTGACTATGTGAAAAATATGATAACCGGGGCGGCCCAGATGGATGGTGCGATACTGGTGGTTAGCGCGGTTGACGGACCGATGCCTCAGACAAGGGAACACATATTACTTGCGCGCCAGGTAGGAGTACCTTATATAGTAGTGTTTATGAATAAATGCGATCTTGTAGATGACGCTGAATTGCTTGATCTTGTAGAACTTGAGGTGAGAGAGCTTTTAAGCAAATATGATTATCCTGGAGATGATATTCCTGTTATAAGGGGAAGTTCGACGAAGGCGATAGCAGCGGCGAACGCTGACGGGGAAGACGCGAAACCGATTCTTGATCTGGTTAAGGCTCTTGATGAGTCTATACCTGAACCTGAGAGAGAGATAGACAAGCCTTTTCTGATGCCGATAGAAGATGTGTTTTCTATTACCGGCCGCGGGACAGTAGGTACCGGCAGGATAGATAGAGGGATAGTAAAGGTAGGCGATGAAGTAGAGATAGTGGGTATAAAACCTACGAGTAAGACTACGGTAACCGGAGTGGAGATGTTCAGGAAGCTTCTTGACCAGGGCCAGGCGGGAGATAATGTTGGACTGCTTTTGAGGGGAGTGGATAAGGAGAGCCTTGAAAGAGGACAGGTTTTGGCCAAGCCGGGTTCGATAACGCCTCACACAAAGTTCAAAGCTGAAGTATATGTGCTGACTAAAGATGAAGGCGGGCGGCATACGCCGTTTTTTGCGGGTTACCGGCCGCAGTTTTACTTTAGGACGACAGATGTGACCGGTATTGCTAAAGAGCTTACGGGTAAAGATGGGAGCAAGGCTGAGATGTGCATGCCCGGTGACAATGTTCAGATGGAGATAGAATTGATAAATCCGATAGCAATGGAAAAGACACTCAGATTTGCGATAAGGGAAGGCGGAAGAACTGTTGGCGCCGGTAGAGTAACCGAGATTATTGAATAAGGGAGACAAAAGACGTGCAAGGGCAGAGAATAAGAATAAAATTAAAGGCTTATGACCACAGGGTTCTTGACCAGTCTGCGCGGGAAATAGTGGAAGTGGCCAGGAGAACAGGTGCATCCGTATTGGGGCCTATTCCATTACCGACACATGTGGAGAAATATACAGTGCTTCGATCTCCGCATGTGGACAAAAAGTCCCGTGAACAGTTTGAAACAAGGACCCATAAAAGGCTTCTCGATATTGTTAATCCCACTGCCAAAACGGTTGATGAGCTTAAAAAGCTTATTCTGCCGGCCGGCGTGGATATAAATATCAAGGGTTAACAAACTGCGGATTACGGGTTGTATATTAAAGAAGTTTGAATATTGGAGAATTTGCAATGAGGATGTCATTGTTTGGAAGAAAAATAGGTATGACACAAATATTTTCCGAAAAGGGAAATGTTTTACCGGTAACCGTATTAGAAGTTGGGCCATGTATGGTAGTCCAGGTTAAAACACCGGAGAAAAATAGCTATTCTGCTGTGCAGCTTGGTTTCGGCGATGTTAAAGAGAGAAGAGTGACGAAACCTTTAAGGGGCCATTTTAAGAAAGCTGGTGTTTCCCCTAAAGCAATACTTGCTGAGACAAGGCTTGTCCCGGGGGAAGAAAAAAATTACCAGGCTGGGCAAGAAATAAAAGCTGACATATTCAAAAAGGGGGACAGGGTAGATGTGACGGGAATTTCCATAGGACGCGGGTTTGCCGGTGTTATGAAAAGGCACGGATTTCACGGGCATAAGGCCTCTCATGGTACACATGAAAGCAAGAGAGGGTTGGGTGCCTCAGGAGCCTGTGCAACTCCTTCAAGGGTTTACAAAGGGCGTAAGATGGCTGGGCAAATGGGAAATACAAGAGTTACTGTTATGAACCTTGAAATAGTGGATGTAAGGCCCGAAAAGAACATTATTCTTGTTAAAGGGGCAGTCCCCGGCTGGAAAACAGGATTTTTACAGATAAAAACATCTGTAAAAACGAAGAAAACAAAGAAAAAGTAAAGACTCAGAAAAAGTCTATAAAACTTGCTGGAGAAAAACGAGAAGGATTTATCAATGGCTAAAGTAAAGATGCTTAATATTTCTGGAAAAAAAGTTGGAGATTATGAGGTTCCGGAAAAGATACTTGAACTTGAACCGAATGAGCAGGCAATTCATGATGCGGTTGTGGCGCGGCTTGCCGTACGCAGAAGTGGTACAGCAAGCACCAAAACGCGTTCGGAAGTAAATAAATCACATCAGAAAATGTATCGTCAAAAGGGGACCGGGAGAGCAAGGGCAGGAACCGCCGGTTCTCCAATAAGAGTGGGCGGCGGTGTCGCGTTTGGCCCAAAACCGAGAAAATACTCTATGAAAATATCGAAGAAGGCAAAATGTTGCGCGTTAAAATCCGCGATTGTACAGAAGTTTAAAAGCGATGATGTTGTTATTGTAGATGAACTTAAGATTCCGGGGCACAAAACCAGTGAAGTAATTAAGTTCCTTCAACGCATAAAGGCCGGCAATAGTTCTCTTATAGTTTTGACAAAAATTGGAGACGAGGTTAAACTTGCGGTGCGCAATCTTTCCAGGGTTAATGTTTCTGTGCCGGCAGGTTTAAATACGTATGACGTTTTGTATTACAAAAAACTTGTGGTTGGAGAAGATGCTCTCAAAGAGATAATAGCAATGTTTTAATAAGAGGATAGAAATGAAAGACCCGTATAAAGTTATAAAAAACCCTGTAATTACCGAGAAAGGTACAGCTCAGAGCGAGGGATTGAGTAAATATTTTTTCAATGTTGATGAAAATGCGAATAAGTTTGACATAAAAAATGCTGTTGAAACGCTGTTTAAAGTAAAGGTTATTAAAGTTAACAAAATGAGGGTTCCCGGAAAAAAGAAGAGAGTGCGGCAAAAACAGGGGATGACATCGGAATGGATTAAAGCTGTAGTCACGCTTAAAGAGGGGGACAAAATTGAATTTGTTTAGATTAATAAGCGAATGGAGTGAATAGCAAATGGCTGTTAAGAAATTTAGACCTACTACTCCGGGAAGAAGGTTTATGACAGTTTCTTCGAACGAAGGTTTGTCGAAGAAGAAACCTGAGAGAGGCCTTCTCACCGGGATTAAAAAAACAGGCGGCAGAAACAATACCGGAAGAATTACAGTTCGTCATCATGGCGGCGGATGTAAACGTATGTTTCGCCTAATTGATTTCAAGAGGGATAAGGATGGAATTCTTGCAAGGGTGTCTGCTATTGAGTATGATCCGAACAGATCCACAAGAATTGCCCTTGTTGTTTACAAGGATGGTGAGAAAAGGTATATTGTTGCTCCCACCGGGTTGAAAGTAAATGATGAGGTAATGTCCGGTCCGAAAGCAGAAATTCAGGTTGGCAACTGTTTGCCTCTTGTTAATATTCCGCTTGGAATGATGGTTCACAATATTGAACTCAGGAAATCATGCGGAGGCAAGCTCGTAAGAAGCGCGGGAGGGAGCGCGCAGCTCATGGCAAAGGAAGGTGAATTCGCGCATGTGAAACTGCCTTCGGGCGAAGTAAGGCTTATACCTGTTGAGTGCAGGGCTACTATTGGCCAGCTTGGCAATGTAGAACATTCGAATATTACAATTGGTAAAGCCGGACGTTCCAGGTGGCTTGGGATAAGGCCTACTGTGAGAGGTGTTGCCATGAATCCTGTTGACCATCCTCATGGCGGCGGAGAAGGTAAGGCCCCCCAGGGTTCTCCACACCCGGTAACCCCTTGGGGAAAACCGACGAAGGGGTATAAGACTCGTTCGAAAAGAAAAGATTCCTGGTATATAATTAAATCCAGAAAAAAGAAGTAAAAATACAGGAGATGGAGATAATAAATGGCTAGATCACTTAAAAAAGGTCCTTTTGTGGATGAGAAGCTGGCGGCGAAAGTTGATAAGGCTCGAAAAGTTGGAGACAGAAAGCCAACTAAAACCTGGTCAAGAAGGTCAGTTATAACGCCGGAGTTTGTTGGTGTAACTTTTTCGGTTCATAATGGCAATAAATTTATTCCGGTTTTCTGCACAGAGAATATGGTGGGGCATAAGCTGGGGGAATTCGCGCCTACAAGGATTTTTAGAAGGCATGGGGGAGAAAAAGGCGCTGCTTCGGCTGTGAAAAAAGGCGCCGGTATGCCCGGTGGTGCACCGGCAGCAGCTGCAACATCTACTCCTGAAGCGAAAGAACCTCCGGGAAAAGCCGCTGTTAAACAAGACAAAAAATCTTAAGGTAATGGGAGTTTGTATAGATGGAAGCAAAAGCTATAACGAAATATGTGAGAGTTTCTGTGAGAAAGGCAAAACCTTTAATGGACTCTATTCGCGGACAGGAAGCAGAAAAAGCTCTTAAGATACTTTCTTTTTCCGCAAAAAAGGCGGCTAAGTTAGTAGAAAAAACTATGAAATCGGCTATTGCTAATACAAAGGCAAAAGAGGAGAAACCCTCTGGCGAACTTTATGTAAAAGAGGCGTATGCTACAGAAGGATCTACTTTAAGAAGATTTATTACAAGGGCTCATGGCAAGGCTACGCGGATTAGGAAAAGGACAAGTCATATAACAGTAGTAATCGCGGGAAAAGATAAAGCAGTTTCAAAGAAAGCGCCTTTAAAAGAGATCTCCGGTGAAAAACAAAAACCCAAAAGTAGAAAATTAAAAACACAGGATAGAAAGATAAAAAGAAAAAAGGGTTAATTGTAGATCGTATAGATAAAATTTGATATATCAGGAGGTAAATGTGGGACAGAAAGTAAACCCGATAGGGTTTAGGGTAATGGTTACAAAAGATTGGCGGTCCAAATGGTATGCCGACAAAAAAAGATTTGGCGCGTGCTTAAGTGAAGATTTGGGAATCCGGGATTATGTTAAAAAAAGACTTTTATTCGCGGGGATTTCGCGAATAAATATTGAAAGAAACGGTAATGTTATAGCGGTTACTTTGTTTTCAGCCCGCCCGGGTTTGGTTATAGGGAGAAAGGGTACCGAAATAGACAAGCTTAAAGAAGAACTTATGAACAAAACGAAAAAAGAAATAAAGATTGAAATTCAGGAAATTAAAAATCCTGAGGCAGATGCGCAGCTTGTTGCTGAAGGGATTGCGGCGCAGATTGTAAAAAGGATTTCTCATAAAAGAGCTATGAAAAAGGCTGTGAGGCTTGCTATGGATAGCGTTGCCGATGGGATAAAAATATTATGCGCGGGAAGGCTTGGTGGTTCTGAGATAGCCAGGTCGGAAGGGTATAAGGAAGGGAAAATACCACTGCATACTCTCAGGGCGAATATTGATTACGGATTTACTGAAGCAAGGACTACGTATGGGGCTATTGGAATAAAGGTATGGATTTGTAAGGGAGAAAACAGCTTACCTGTAAAAAGTAAGGGGGCAAAAAATGCCTTTAATGCCTAAAAGAGTAAAACACCGAAAAATGCAGAAGGGCAGAATGAGAGGCCTTTCCAAGGGCAACAGTGAAATACACTTTGGAGAATACGCAATTCAGTCACTTGGGCGTGAGTGGATTACGAATGTTCAAATAGAAGCCGCTCGTGTTGCCCTGACACGGTTTATACAGAGAAAAGGGAAAATCTGGATAAGGCTATTTCCCGACAAACCCATGACGAAGAAACCTGCTGAAGTAAGAATGGGAAAAGGAAAAGGTTCTGTTGAAGGCTGGGTATGTCCGGTAAACCCTGGTAAAATTCTTTTTGAAATAGAAGGGGTAACTGAAAATATTGCCCAGGAAGCGATGAGGCTCGCCGCGAGCAAATTGCCGATAAGAACCAGGTTTGTTTCTAGAAAAGATTTGGCTTAAACATTGAAGAAGGGTTTTTTAAATGAAAATAGAGAAGATAAGAGAGTTAACGGAAACGGAGCTTGATAAAAGGCTTTCCGACGCAAAACAGGAATTGTTTAACCTTAAGGTTCAAGCAAGTCTTGGGCAGATTGAAAAACCGGATCAAATAACCAAAGTGAAAAAAGGTATTGCCCGGGTGCTTACAATTAAAAAAGAAATCGCAAATAGTGCGAAGAAAAAGGGGTAGTAATTAATGGAAGGAACGGTTAAAAGAGGATATCGCAAAACTCGTGTAGGTGAAGTCATGAGCGCGAAAATGGACAAAACCGCGGTAGTCAGGGTGTCCAGGACTTTACGCCATCCGGTTTATGGCAAGGTTATAAGAAGGTACAAAAAATATTACGCTCATGATCAGGACAATACGGCTAAGGTAGGCGATACTGTAGAAATTGTTGAAACATCACCTATCAGCAAATTAAAAAGGTGGCGCATTTCTAAGGTTGTCAGGAAAGCTGTTATCGAGGAGCAATAGAAGGAAAACTAAAAACACGAGAATAAATGTTTTAATAGATTTGTTTTGTGTTTTTAACGGTTAATATTTTTTAAGAAAGAGAGCAAGTTATGATTCAGATGAATACCATATTAAATGTTGCTGATAATACCGGGGCAAAGAAAATCGGCTGTATAAAAGTTCTTGGAGGTTCAAAACGCAGATATGCTGGTGTTGGTGATATTATAGTTGCTTCGGTAAAGGAAGCTATGCCCCGAAGTGCGGTAAAAAAGGGAGAAATTATAAGGGCCGTTATTGTAAGAACAAAAAAAGGGATAAAAAGGAAAGACGGATCAACCTTGAGGTTTGATTCAAACGCGGCTGTTATTATAGATGATCAAAAAAATCCAAAGGGCACAAGAATTTTTGGGCCTATTGCAAGAGAGCTCAGGGATAAAAGTTATATGAAAATAGTGTCCCTGGCACCTGAAGTTTTATAGGAAATACAAATTGGGAGTTTTACGAATGTCAAAGATGCGAGTAAAAAAAGACGATACAGTTCAGGTGGTGGCTGGAGCAGAGAAGGGTAAAACCGGTAGAATTCTAAGCGTTATACCCGGGAAAGGACGCCTTATTATAGAGAGCATTAACTTTCGCAAAAAGCATACAAAGCCTTCAAGAGAAAATCAACAGGGAGGCATTATACAGAAAGAAAGCTCTATAAGTGTTTCCAATGTTTTACTTTACTGCCCTTCTTGTAAGAAAGGTGTAAAAATTAGAAAAGAGATAAGGAAAGATGGTTCTAGAACAAGGATCTGCAAAAAGTGCGGAGAAGTTTTTGATAAGTCTTAGTGAGGGAAAATATGGCAAGATTGAAAGAATTATATAAAAATGAGATTCAGCCGGCTCTGAAAAACAAGTTTGGATATAAAAACATTTATCAGATACCAAAACTTGAAAAGGTTGTTGTAAATATGGGAGTTGGCGAAGGAGCAAGAGACAAAAAGGTTATCCAGGATGCGGCGAACGAGCTGGCTCTGATAGCCGGGCAGAAGCCTGCCATTGCAAAATCAAGAAAAAGTATTGCGGGTTTTAAGCTGCGCGAGGGGGCTCCCATTGGATGTAAGGTAACCCTCAGAGGGAATATGATGTATGAATTTGTTGACAGACTTATAAATGTCGCTCTCCCGAGGGTAAGGGATTTTAGAGGGATTCCCAGCGGCTCGTTTGATGGCAGGGGTAATTATACCTTTGGAGTAGAGGAACAGTTGATCTTTCCCGAAATCGATCCGGATAAAGCCCATAGGGTCCAGGGGATGGATATTACTTTTGTCACTACCGCACAAACAGACGAAGAGGCAAAAGAGCTTCTTCTTGGATGCGGGATGCCTTTTAGTAAAGGGAAATAGCATAGATTAATTACGATGTGAGTTGAAGCAAAGAAAACGAACAGGGGAGTAATTTGTGGCAAAGAAATGCAAAGTAGAGAGTGCAAAAAGAATTCCAAAATTTAAGGTGAGACGGCATTACCGCTGTAGCCGCTGCGGCCGCCCACGCGGTTACATGCGTAAATTCGGCATATGCAGAATATGTTTCAGGGAATTATCAGGCCTGGGACAGATCCCCGGAGTGGTAAAGTCCAGTTGGTAAGTGACATTATTGTTTTAATGGAGGAGTAATGATATGGCAGTAAGTGATCCTATTGCAGATATGCTGACGCGTATAAGGAATGCGAGTAAAGCGAGATTGGAATCTGTGGATATACCAGCTTCCAAAATGAAGGTTGAAATTGCCCGAGTGATGAAGGAACAGGGTTTTTTGAAAGGCTATAATATACTGGACGATAAGAAACAGGGTTTGATAAGAGCATATCTGAAATATGTAAAAGATGATGAGCCGGTTATAACCGGCATAAAAAGAATAAGCCGTCCGGGGCTTAGACAATACAATGAAGCTAAAAACATTCCAAATGTTTACAGCGGCATTGGTGTAGCTGTTTTGTCAACATCAAAAGGCATAATGACTGGCGATGAGGCCAAGAAAGCTAATATCGGTGGGGAAGTTCTTTGCTATCTCTGGTAAATCGGGCCAGTCGCGGACTGTAAATTTTTTTAAATAATAAGGAGTAGTAAATGTCAAGGATAGGCAAACAACCGGTGGCTGTACCGACTGGAGTTACCGTCGAGATTAAAGGCAGTGAAGTAGTGGTTAAAGGTTCAAAAGGGTCTTTAACCCAGCAAATACCTTTAGGAATAGAAATTAAAGTCGAGGATGGCAAGGTGATTGTTTTGAGAAAATCTGATACAAGACAGGCGCGTGCTTTTCACGGACTTATGAGGGCATTAATAGCTAACATGGTTAAAGGGTTGACGGAGGGTTATAAAAAGGTTCTCGAAATAAGCGGCGTGGGGTATCGAGCAAGCCTTCAGGGAAAAACACTTAACCTTTTACTTGGTTTTTCACATCCTATTAATTATCCGGTACCGAACGGAGCTGAAGTTAAGGTTGAGAAAAACATGGTTATTGTTTCCGGCATTGATAAACACCTGGTGGGGCAGACAGCAGCAACAATCAGAGCTTTTTGTCCGCCGGAACCTTACCAAGGCAAAGGAATTAAATATCAAGATGAACATGTCCGTAGAAAAGCAGGCAAGACGGTTAAGTAATTAATCACGAATTATAGATTGAGGTGAGAATTGTTAGATGAAATCAAAAGATAAAGTAAAAGCAAGGAAGAAAAGACATTTTAGAATAAGAAAAAAAGTTAGAGGCACGGCAGAATGTCCGAGGCTTTGTGTTTTCAGAAGTTTGAAGCATTTTTCAGCCCAGCTTATTGATGATGACAGGGGTATGACCCTTATGGAACTGACAACTTTATCAAAAGACTTTGCTGAAAAAGGCGGTAATGTCGCGGCAGCCAAGAAACTTGGTACGATGCTTGCTGAAAAAGCGAAAAAAAATAAAATAGAAAAAGTTATTTTTGATAGATCCGGATATAAATATCATGGGAGAGTAAAAGCCATGGCTGAGGGTGCCCGGGAAGCAGGATTGAAGTTCTAATTGGAGGAAACAAATGGTAGATGCTAGAAAGAGAAAATCAAGGCAAAAACAAAAAATAGAACAGAAAGAAGGACCTTCTTTTATTGAAAAGCTTGTACATATAAACAGGACGGCGAAAGTTGTGAAAGGAGGCCGCAGGTTTGGCTTTAGTGCTCTTATGGTTGTCGGGGATGGTAACGGCAAGGTTGGTTACGGGACAGGAAAAGCAAACGAAGTTGCTGAAGCAATCCGGAAAGGTATCGATGACGCCAAAAAAAATATGGTTGCTATTACCATGCATAAAAATACTATTCCACATGAGATTATTGGAGTTTTCAAGGGCGCAAAGGTTCTTCTTAAGCCGGCTGCTCCGGGTACCGGAGTTATCGCAGGCAATGCGGTAAGGGCGGTTATTGAATCTGCCGGTGTTAAAGATATTTTAAGTAAATCTCTGGGGTCCAATACTGCTGGAAATGTGGTTAGGGCAACGCTCAAAGGGCTTTTGGCTCTTAGAGACAAAAGAATGGTTAGAAGGCTGAGAGGAGTTTAATAAATGGGTCTTGACAAATTAAAAAATAATCCGGGAGCCAGAAAAAAGCCTATTAGAAAGGGCAAGGGCGCCGGTTCCGGAAAAGGCTGCACTTCAGGCAGAGGACATAAAGGCCAGGGTGCGAGAACAAGCGGAAATGTCCGTCCCGGATTTGAAGGCGGCCAAATGCCGATTATAAGACATGTACCCAAAAGAGGTTTTAACAACAAAGCGTTTAAAACCTGTTTTGAAATAGTTAACCTTAAAGAGCTTGATATTTTTAAAGAAGGGGAAGAGATTAATCCTGTTCAGCTTGAGGAGAAAGGTATTATAAGAAAGAGTAAATCAAAAGTAAAAATTCTTGGGTCCGGAGAAGTGAAAAAGCCGCTTGTTATTAAAGCCCATTCTTTCAGCGGTTCGGCTAAAGAGAAAATTGAAGCAGCAAAAGGTAAATGTGAAATCATTCAATAGAATCAAAGACACAGAAAGCGGTTATTTTCAACAATTGTGAAGGAGTTATTGTGCTTGATGCGTTTAAAAACATATTTAAGGTTCCCGAGTTAAAGAAGAAACTCTTTTTTACTTTTGGCCTTCTTGCAGTATGCAGGCTGGGCGCGTACGTCCCTGTTCCGGGAGTTAATGGCAGGATACTGGCAGAATGGTTTACAAGGAAGGAAGCAGGAGGCGGGACAATTTTTGGACTTATGGATCTTTTCAGCGGGGGAGCTCTTTCAAAATGTACCGTATTTGGGCTTGGAATAATGCCTTATATCAGCGCATCTATTATTTTCCAGCTGCTGGTAGCTGTTGTTCCGTTCCTTGAGAAACTGGCAAAGGAAGGTGAGCTTGGGCGCAAGAAACTGACTCAGTATACAAGATATGCAACTGTTGTCCTTGCCATGTTTCAGGGCCTTATGTATAACAAGTTTATACTTACGCTGAACAATGAGTCCCCTGGGATAGTTTCTGATCCGGGGCTGGCATTTACTCTTATTACAATGATTACGCTTACAGCAGGAACGGCTTTTCTGATGTGGCTCGGCGAACAGATAACAGAGAGAGGCATAGGAAACGGTATTTCTCTTATTATCACTATAAACATACTTTCAAGACTGCCTTCAGCCGTATTTCTTGCCAAGGATCAGTTTTTAAGCGGACAGCTTAATCTTGGATCGGTCCTTATACTTGTAGCACTTATGGTTTTTGTAACTGCAGGTGTTGTTGCTGTATCCCAGGGGCAGCGAAAAATTCCGGTTCAGTATGCCAAGAGAATTGTCGGCCGAAAGGTTTACGGAGGCCAGTCCAGTTTTCTTCCTTTAAGGGTGAGCCAGGCAGGTGTTATACCAATTATATTTGCTTCAAGTATTTTAATGTTTCCGCAGACTATTGTGGAGTGGACAAAAATTGAGTGGCTCAGGGATTTTATAGGCAGATGGTTTCCGTACGACGGCGGTTTATATACAGCTACTTATGCCGCTCTGATTATGGCTTTTTGTTATTTCTGGACCGCGATGCAGTTTAATCCTATTCAAATCGCGGACGACATGAAAAGGTATGGAGGGTTTGTTCCGGGTATTAGGCCGGGAAAACCAACTGCTGAATATCTCGAAAATGTTATGGTGAAAATTACATTTGTTGGTGCGGTTGCTATTGTGATTATTGCGATTATGCCGCGAATAATAGGCAACATTTTTAACGTTGATTACAGAATCTCACAGTTCTTTGGCGGAACAGGGCTCCTGATTATTGTTGGTGTAATGCTTGATACTATGAGACAGATTGAATCTCATCTTATTATGAGGCATTATGAGGGCTTTGTGAAGAAGGGACGTTTAAAGGGGAGAATTTGATTGTGAACATTATTCTTCTTGGAGCTCCGGGGGCAGGTAAAGGTACGCAGGCCGAAACGCTGGTGAAAGATTTTAATTTGAAGCATATTTCAACCGGCGATATATTAAGGGAAGAGGTCAAAAAAGGTTCTCCTGTCGGGTTGGAAGCGAAAGAATATATGGATAAAGGCCTGCTCGTACCCGATGAAGTTGTTATTAAACTTGTTGCCGGCGCAATATCCGGTTTTGGCAGTAGGCAGGGGTTTTTGCTTGATGGATTTCCAAGAAATGAAAACCAGGCGAAGATGCTTGAAGAAAAACTTTGTTTAGTCAACCGGAGTATTAACAGGGTAATATATTTGAAGGTTTCGAAGGAGGTTGTCATCAGCCGTTTGAGCGGCCGAAGAATATGTAAGGATTGCGGGGCTGTTTATCATTTAAAGAACATACCTCCTAAAAAAGAAGGTATCTGTGACAAGTGTTCCGGGGTTCTTTATCAGCGCGAAGACGATAGCGAAAAAACGGTGCTTAACCGCCTCGAAGTTTACAAAAAAGAAACCGGCGGATTAATTAATTATTATAAGGATAAAAACTTGCTTTCGGAAGTGGACGGGGATCTTGCGCAGGAAGGAACTTATGCCTTGATGCTTAAGGAAATAAACAATAATTGTGAATAGTAAACAACATTTTAGTGATATACAGAATAATGATAGCAATAAAAACCCTTGAACAGATAGAGAAAATAAGTTATTCAGGGAAGATCTTGTCAAAGCTCTTTCAAATACTGGAAAACAGGATAAAACCAGGGATTACGACAGAAGCGCTCAATGAGATTGCCGAGGAATACATGGAAAAGAGGGGTATTAAGCCGGCTTTCAAAGGTTATAAGGGATTTCCCGCGGCGCTTTGTGTTTCAGTAAATGAAGAAGTGGTTCATGGTATTCCATCTAAGCGGGCGCTTGAAGAAGGGGATATTGTCAGCATCGACATGGGCGCGATTCACAAAGGGTTTTTTTCCGATGCTGCGAGGACTTATTCCGTTGGGCAGATAAGCACTCTTAAACAGAAATTGATAGCGGTTACTAAAAAGTCACTGGATATTGCTATTAGTAATATGTCGGAGAAAAATAAGCTGTTTGATATTTCGCATTCGATTGAGGAATATGTTGGAAATAACGGGTTTTCTGTTGTGAGGGATTTTGTGGGGCATGGTATAGGCGAAAAGATGCATGAAGATCCGCAAATTCCTAATTTTGGGGTGCCGGATACAGGCCCTCAGCTTGAGATAGGTATGGTGTTTGCCATAGAGCCCATGGTTAACATGGGAACTTCCGAGGTTGAAGTTCTTGGTGATCACTGGACGGTGGTTACAAAAGATAAAATGCCTTCGGCACATTTTGAAGATACTATAGCAATAACGGACAAAGGCCCTGTGATACTTACAAGATAAGGATTTATATGGCGAAGGAAGAATCAATTAAAGTTGAAGGTGTAGTGTCAGAAGTGCTGCCCAATACAATGTTCCGGGTAAAACTTACTGACGGACATATAATTTTGGCGCATATCTCCGGCAAAATGAGGATGCATTTTATCAAAATCCTTCCCGGCGATAAAGTTCAGGTGGAAATGTCTCCTTATGACCTTTCCAAGGGAAGGATAACGTTCAGGGAGAAATAAATAGATAAAAAGCAGGGAAATGTGTTGTAAACATTTTAAAACTTGGTAGTTAGGACTTAGGGAAAAAGGTTAAAAATATATGAAAGTTAAATCATCTGTTAAAAGACGCTGTGAAAGATGCAAGATAGTAAGGAGAAAAGGTGTTGTGCATGTTATATGCACAAATCCAAAACATAAACAAAGACAGGGGTAGTGATTTTCGTTGGATAGCCAAGCTTACTCGATACAAGGAGGATGAAGTGCCAAGAATAGCAGGAGTAGATATACCAAAAGATAAAAGAATTGTAATTGCGCTTACATATATCTATGGGATAGGAAGAAAGATTTCTTCAAGGGTTCTTAAGGAAGCAAATATAGATGAAAATGTAAGGGCGAAAGATCTCTCGGACGAAGAGGTTAAAAAGATTGCCGGTGTTATACAGACAAGTGTTAGGGTTGAGGGGGATCTCAGGAGGGAAGTTTCGGGCAATATAAAGAGACTTCTTATGATAGGTTCTTACAAAGGTATCAGGCACCGTAAAGGGCTTCCCGCAAGAGGACAGAGAACAAAGACTAACGCAAGAACCAGGAAAGGCCCCAAAAAGACTATAGCCGGGAAAAAGAAGACGGCAGGACTTAAGTAGAGAAATTAACTCCGAACAAGAACGAAATTCGGTTTGGGGCTGCCATTATTAAAAGGAGAGAAAAACATGGCAAAAGCGGTGGTAAAAACCAAAAAGACGTTGTCTAAAAAAATACACAAGAATATTTTTTCAGGAGTTGCCCATATTCAGGCGACCTTTAACAATACGATTGTGACTATGACAGATGTAAAGGGAAATGTTATTTCGTGGGCCAGCGCGGGGAGAACAGGATTTTCAGGTTCGAGGAAAAGCACCGCGTTTGCTGCCCAGGTTGTTGCCCAAAATGCGGGGCAGAAGGCAGTGGACTGTGGAATGAAAGAGGTGGAGATTAAAGTGAAAGGCCCTGGAGCAGGCAGGGAGTCAGCTATTAGAGCGCTGCAATCTGTAGGACTTGAGATAACACTTATAAGGGATGTTACTCCTGTGCCTCATAACGGATGCAGGCCTCCCAAAAGGAGAAGAGTCTGAGTTTAGTTATTGGTGAATCGTGAATAGTAAAAATTTTAACAATTATCAAAATGCGATTCCCGAAAAAGGAGATAATTTTAATGGGAAGACATTTAGGATCAAAACACAGAATATGTAGAAGAGTGGGAGAAGCGATATGCGGCTCCTTGAAATGTCCAGTTCATAAAAAAGCTTATCCTCCCGGAGAACATGGCGGCAGGAGACGGCAGCGTAAATTGTCGGAGTTTGGCGTTATGATGATTGAAAAGCAAAAGCTCCGTTTTATGTATGGCCTTCTGGAAAAACAATTCAGAAGATATTTTCAGAAAGCCGCGAAAATGCCGGGTAAAACGGGAGACAACCTTTTAATGCTTATTGAAACAAGACTTGATAATCTTGTTTTTCGCGCGGGATTTGCTCCGACCGTGGTTGCGGCAAGGCAAATGGTCAGGCATGGGCATTTTACCGTAGGCAAAAAAAAGATGGACATTCCTTCTTACCAGGTAAAACCTAATCAGGTTGTTCAATTGAAGGATAAAAGCCGCTCTAAACCAGTGTATAAGGATTATATAGAAGAAGCTAAAGACAAGCTGCCGGTACAGCCTTATATGAAAACTAATTTTGATAATTTAGAGTTTCAAGTAACACATTTGCCGACGAGAGAAGAGATTCCCGTTTCAATAAAAGAACAATTAATTGTCGAGTATTATTCTAAATAGCAGTTGAAATCGTGCTCGTGTAAGAGTGTATAAACTATATTTTTTACGGAGGTAAAAATGGCAGTAAAATTGGGAAGATTTGAAATGCCAAAGAGACTTACTAGAGATGAAAGTACAATGACAGATACTTATGGCAAGTTTGTCGCGGAGCCTTTTGAAAGAGGTTATGGTTATACGATTGGGAATTCTCTGCGCAGGGTGTTGCTTTCCTCTCTTGAGGGTGCTGCGATAACTGCTATTAAGATAGAAGGTGTCCAGCATGAATTTGCCACTGTGAAAGGTGTCCTTGAAGATGTAACGCAGATACTCCTGAACTTGAAGAAGGTTTTGCTTATTTCAGATTCAAGAGAAACAAAAAAGATTTCTTTAAGCGTTTCCAAAGAAGGCGAGATTAAGGCTGGTGCCATTAAGACTGACGGGACTATCCAGGTTGTAAATCCTGACCTTCACATCGCGACATTAGAAAAAGGCGGCAAACTGGCTATAGAAATGGATGTTGAAGTTGGCCGTGGTTACAGGCTTGCGGAAGAGAATAAGAAAAAGGGGCAGCCAATCGGATATATCCCCATGGATTCTATATTTTCGCCGGTAAAAAAGGTGAAATATTCTGTTGAGAACACGAGAATCGGGCAAATGACCGACTACGATAAACTGATAGTTGAGGTATGGGTAGATGGAAGAATTTCGCCGGCGGAAGCGCTTAAACAATCATCCGCGATTTTAAGAGCGCACTTGGATGTTTTTGTGAATTATGATGATAGTTATGTGGAATTTGAAGAAGAAGATAAGGAAATCAAGAAAGAAGAGCATGGGCTTAAGACTAAACTTGATATGCCCATAACTGAAATAGAGCTCTCCGTGAGGTCAACGAACTGTTTGAGTAACGCGAATATCAATACTATATGTGAACTTGTTTCAATGACAGAAGCTGAGCTTCTCAAGCAGAGGAATTTCGGAAAAAAATCACTTAATGAGATAAAAGCGGTTCTTAAAGGACTGGAGCTTTCTCTTGGAATGAAAACAGAAGTAATCGCAAAGGATAAATAAGAATCAACAGGAGCGTATATAATGCGACATGCTAAAAAGAAGACCGGCAAGCTCAACATGAAATCTGGACACAGAGAATCTGTGTTTGCAAATCTCTTGAGCGATCTTATAAAGAATGGCAGGGTGAAAACAACTGAAGTTAGAGCGAAACAGCTTGTAAGGTTGGCTGACAAGGTTATGACACTTGCAAAAGAGAACAGCTTGCATTCAAGGAGATTGGCAGTGTCCAGGATAAAAGATAAGGCCGCGGTTGCAAAACTCTTTTCTGAGGTTGTGAAGCAATACGAACAGAGAAAAGGCGGTTATGCAAGGGTTATAAGGACTACTTACCGCAGAGGTGATGCTGCTCCCATGGCTATAGCGGAATTTGTTGAGTTCCAAGTGGTTGAAGACAGTAAAGAAACAAAATCCCAAAAATCTAAACCAGAAAAGAAGATTAAGAAGAAGGAAGAGAAGAAAAAATCGGATAAAAAATAGATGTTATAGCCCTGTAAACATATAGCCCCTGATATTTAATGATAGATAGCAGGGGCTTTTTTGTGGCTGAGGGTTAAAACTTTCGAAAAGATTAAAACCAGAAAATTCCAAAAATTTTTATTTATAGCTTAGTGGTTTACGTGTAGAATGGTTTATAGATATGGGGATAGAAAATTCTTCTAATAATAGAGCTGTATATCTTGCCCTGCGGGACAAGTCTTTTTACAGGCTGCGTGAGGCTCTAAGGTTTCCGTTTGCGAACAAATCTCTTGTTCTCAGGCTCAAGAAAGCGGAAGAACTTATAGATTTGCTTTTACACGCGGAAAGATATGCTAAACTTGCAATCTCCAGGACAGAAATCAACAGCCAGGAAGTGGAGTTTGCGGGTTTTCTGAGAGCATTGGTGAGTTCCGCGGAGGTTGTTAAAGTAATGCTTTTGCATGAGAGAGTCCTGGTTGGAAAAGGAAAGATTATCTGTGATTTCAGCGGGGTGGATGAATTTGATATGATTCAGTCGAGGACACTTCATAGCGATAGGGCGGAGGAAATAATCGCGGGAATAAAGCTGTTAATAGATAAAAGCAAGGCAAAAATACACAGTATTCAAACTGCTTCAAAGAAGAATTTTTCCAAAGGTGATCTTGATCGATACAAGCGAATGTATAACATGAGTTAATCCCCGTCTAAAAATAAGCTTTGTTTTTCTGTAATTGATTGAATAAAAAATAGGTTGTAGAGGCTGTTCCCCGGAAAGATCAGGGTGAAATAATACGGGGAATGAATAGGGCACATGTCATCATGGTAACTTTGGAATTTCTCAGATCCCATGCATTGTTTGGTGGAATTACAGATAAAGGGATGAAAAAAATTCGGTCATTGTTAAAAGAAGAATGTTTTTCAAAAAACGAGATAATAATCCGGGAAAATGAGCCGGGCGACCGCTTGTATTTCCTCTGCAAGGGTTCTGTTGAAATTCTAAAAGAGGTTTCATCTTTTACAAAAGGCAGGCCGCAGAAAATTGCAGTCCTTGCTAAAGGGGACACTTTTGGAGAGATGGGGCTTATTGATATGCAAGCCCGCGCTGCTACAGTGAGAGCGTTGGAAGACACCAGTACTCTTACACTTTCGAACAAGGATTTGTACCGGATTGCGGAGTGGGATCTTGAAATCTTCGCATTGATTGTGATGAATTTGGCGCGGGAAATCAGCCGGAGGCTGCGCCGGATGGATACACTGGCAGCAAGCTCCCTTTTCTCAAGTGCTGACCAGGAAGAGAAAGCGTAACCGTATAAAAGACTATATCATAACGAATGAAAATAGCTAATTTGCAAAGCTTTATGTAAATTTAAGGGACAGATTTAAGGGACAGATCAGTAAGGAGTAAAGAATGGAGGAATGTATATTTTGCGGGATTGTAAAGGGAGAGATTTTATCCGCTCGGGTTACTGACACAGAGAGATCACTCGCATTTCTGGATATAATGCCTGCCCGTAAAGGACATGTTCTTGTTATTCCCAAGAAGCACGCGGAGATAATAACGGATTTAGAACCTGCTGATTTGCAGGATGTTGTTATAATTGTTCAAAGGGTAGCAGATACAATGTTTAAGGCGCTCAAGTGTGATGGAGTTAATATTCATCAGTGTAATCGTTCTGCTGCGGGACAGGTGGTTAACCATGTCCATTTCCATTTAATTCCCAGAAAAGAGGGAGATAATCTCAATTTCGGCTGGCCTCATGAGACCTATGGAAAAGGCGAAATAGAACAATTTGCCGAAAAAATTAAAAACCAGTTGTAGAAAATAGAAGTATATAGAATGTATCTTTTGAGCTAACTCGAGGTTTAATTATGAAACTTAAAGAGCACAAATGGATAATAGCAGCGGTACTGATTCCGGTTGTCCTTATCATCTGGGCGTGCAATTATTATTCCCGATGGACAAAAATGACTCCCGGAGATGCTATAGATTCCCTGTATGAGAACAATAGGATAATTACGAAAGAGATTGACAACGGCCTTCAAATATTAATTCTCGAAAACAATTCCGCGCCTGTCGTTTCCCTAAAGTATTATGTAAAGACTGGAAGCGTTTATGAAGACAAGTATGGTGGTATGGGGGTTTCACATTATCTTGAACATATTGTTTGCGCTGGTTCCACAAAGGATATGCCTGAAAAGGATGTACAGGAAATTTTACGTGAGCTTGGGGGAGCGTCAAACGCGTATACCACCAAAGATTATACCTGCTATTTTATAAACACAACCCCGCAAAATTTTGAGAAAGCGTTTAATTTACTTACCGCTTCTATTTTTGATTCTGCCATTACAGCTGAAGAATTTGAGAGGGAAAGAGATGTTATCATCAAAGAAATTGAAAGGGGCCTTGATCAACCAGAGCGGATTCTTTATAAGAAACTTGATGAGCTTACCTATGGTGATCATCCCGCGGCATTTCCTGTTATAGGTTATCTTGAAAGATTTAGAAAAATCAAGAGAGATGACTTGCTGAAATACTATCGCGACCGGTATGTCCCCAATAATGTCGTACTTGTTATTGCTGGAAATGTTCGCGCATCCAAGATACTTCCAAAAGTTGAAGTTGCCCTGTTAAAGTACGAACGCGGGCCTGAGATGAATAGAACTCTTCCTGAATCTTCTCTCCAGCTATCCGGTAAAAAAGCCGAAAAGTTTTTGGATATAACCAAAAATCATTACATAATGAGTTTTAAAACGACGGATATATATCATGAGGATTTGTATGCTCTGGACCTTCTTTCCGAAGTTCTTTCAGCGGGAGAAAGCTCAATCCTGCAGCAGGAAGTAAAGCATGACAGGGAACTTGTAGACGTAATAAGTGCCGGTTCTTATACCCCTGCTTTCGCTCCTGGATATTTTTACGTTTATTCCATTCTTAACCCGGACAATATTAATGCCGTGAAACATGCTGTGCTTAAAGAATTAAGACATGTAAAAGAAAAAGGAGTAAAAAAATTATCTGTTGAAAAAGCCAAAAAAATGCTTATAACAAACTATATATTCAGGCTCAGGCATATAGAGCGCCAGGTTTCGGATATAGGGGGATCGTATCTTATTTCAGGAGACCCGTTCTTTACCAAAAGATATCTGAAGGGGATTCTTGAAGTTAAATCTGCTGATCTCAAGAAAGTGGCCAGAAAGTATTTTAATGAGAATAATCTGATTGAGATTGCAGTTGGCAAAAGGTTAGAAAAACAGGAGGGGGAAATAGCAGTAAAAAGCGAAGTTTCCGAGGTAAAAGAACTTAATTTAAAAAATGGTATTACGCTTTTGATAAAAAAGAACACCTCAACCCCTACTGTAGCTATAGTCGCGTGTTTCAAAGGAGGGCTTATAGCAGAGACAAAAGATAATTCCGGAATATTTAATTTTATGGCTTCTCTAATGGATAAGGGAACGGAGGAAATAAGTGCGGCTGAAATGGCTGAGAGAATTGACAAATTGGGGGGGAATGTGTCTGTTTCCTCGGGGAGTAACAATGTGATCGTGGCCATTTCCGTATTAAAAGACGAACTTTCCGAAGGAATGGATATCCTTAAGAAAATATTAATAAAGGCTAATTTTAATGGTGGAGAAGTTGAAAAACAGAGGAGACTTATACTTTCAGAAATAGATAGGCTCAATGATGAGCCTATAAGAGAAGCATCCATAATTGCCAGGGAGACCTACTTTGGCAGCCACCCCTACGGTGTGGAGCTAATTGGCTCTAAAGAGTCTATCGAAAAGATAACAGACAGAAACCTTAAGGAACTATATTCCGAATATATAAAATCTGACAACTGTATTATAGGTGTTTTTGGGGATATAAACTTTGACAAAACGGTTAAAGTTTTGGACAAGACGTTTGAAGATTGGAAAAAAGATAAATACAGGGAATTTGACATTGTAGGTTTTGTGCCCGATGAAAAACCGAAAATAGTTCAGAAAAAAACTACAAAAAATAATGCTGTTATAATTCAGGTTTATCCGGCATGCGGGCTGAAAGGAAAAGAGTATTTCACTTTTGATGTTATTGACAGCCTTATTTCCGGAATTGATTATCCAGGCGGCTGGCTGCATCAGGCGCTAAGGGGTGATGATAAACTTGTTTATTTTGTCCATGCCCAGTTTCTTCCCCGGCTCAAAACAGGGATGTTTATGGTAGTCGCGCAAACTTCAACGGATAAACTTAAAGAAGTATTAGATAAAATTAATTTCCAGGTTGACCGGCTGCTTAAAAAAGAGTTTACCGATGAAGAGTTGGAAGTTGCCAAGAATATTTGTATTACTGTGCATGAGATGGGCCTTCAGACCAATGAGGAGCAGGCAGCTGATGCTATTCTTAATTTAAGATACAGCCGCGGGTTTGATTTTAGCGGGAAGTATCCGGCGAATATTAGGAAAATTTCCCGCGCGGATATTGAGCAGTGCATAGATGAGTATTTTACAAAAGGGCCGATTACAATAGTGACAAGCCCTGAAGCTATTGAGTTTTAATAATCAGAGGAGATAGAAAATGGCAGGAGAGAAAAAAGATAGAGTAAAGGAACTTCAGTTTTTAGGCCTTATTACCATGCTTGCTAATTCGGCTATGCAGGGATTGGGAAAAATCTCGGATCCATTTACCGGCAAGGCTGAAAGAAATATGGAAGCAGCAAAAGCTTCTATAGATATTCTGGAGGTTTTGAGAGAAAAAACACAAGGTAACCTTACCGAAAACGAAGAAAAGACATTTGACACACTTCTTACGAATATCCGGTTAAATTATGTTGATGAATCAAAAAAGCCTGAAAAGAAAGAAGAGAAACAAGAAAAGAAAACAGAAACTGAAGCAAAAGAAGAAAAGCAGCCTCAAAAAGATAAAAAAGATTAAGGTTGCCACAAAATCCTGTTAATCCTGTCAAAATACTTTTGATTTTATAATTATTTTAAATTTTTAACGGATTTATTTGGTTTAAAGGTGAATGTTTTGGATTGGGAAATAGAAAAAAGACATAAAGAGTGTGATGGATGCGGCAAAAGTTTTAACGACGGGGATATATGCCACACTGTTTTTAAGCTTTCCGAAGATGAAGAGGCCGGAGAGCGTTTTGACATTTGCAGCCTGTGCTGGGAGAATGGCCATCATGGCCCAAGCCAGGAAGAAATGGGGAAAAGCATTCTTTACTGGAAAGGGCTTGTGAAGATCAGGGCCCCTGAGAAAAAGGAAGAAGTTATTAAGAAAAGCTCAATTGAGCAGCTTTTAAAGAAGTTTATGAGTTCAGCCGATCCTATGAGAATTAATGTAAGTTACATCCTTGCCTTGATCCTGGAGAGAAAAAAGTTTTTTTTGGTGATAGATAATATTGTTGAGAAAGGAACAGGGAAAAAGCTTATTGTATATGAGCACGCAAAGACGGGCGAAAATTTTGTTATTCAGGATCCTGAAGTAACTTCTGATAAAATAACTGAGGTTCAAGAACATGTTCGTGAACTTCTTGATAATATTTAATTACCAGTATCCGAGCTTTCCTGTTGTAAGCACATATATTCCCAGGCACAGATTTGTTACAGCGTGCGCGAGTATGCAATCAAATAACTGTCTTC
>JAGLRQ010000064.1 GCA_023136205.1 Candidatus Auribacterota bacterium | reverse complement strand
TAATTAGTGAGCATGTACAGCTGTCTCTATTTTCCCTCTATTTTTACCTATTTTTACGTAGTTACAACAATCTTTGATTCGCACTTAGAACATTTAATCGCTCCCCAATATCTCTAATATTTTCCCTGACTCTGAATCAATTGTAACTTTTAAGGTTCCATTATTACTTTCAGCTCATTTGAATTTATCGCCTTATTACTATTAGGCAATTCATACTGCACTTGAAAAACATATTCTCCAAGTTTATCAATTTTATATATATTGGACAATGGAATTTTTATACTGGCGAATGTGCCTTTTGGCAAGACAATTTTGCAATTTAAGTTATTTTTAAAGAAAAATGATGGCGGTAATGCTTCTTTTTCTCTTTTTACTCTTGCAATGATATTCCAAAAATCAATTTTTTGTTCGATTTTGGAAATATTTTCTATTTTTAACTCTATAATGGCTGGTTTGTCGAAATTTATTTTTTCCCCCTCCATTGATATCACTATATTAAAATTTATTTCTTCAGGTGACGCCTCCACCATAAGTCCACGCCCAACCTTGACATTCTTTGGAACGGCAACTGCAACTGTAGAAGTAAAAAAAACAGAGAAACATATTGCTATCATAACATAAATTTTATACTTCATCTTTTATCCTCCGTTTACCATTGTCCTGAGAAAGAATCAATCTCAAGATGTGTAGCGTCTATTCTTCTAAAATCATGTTTCCATAAGTTATTCTCTAAATCTAATCCTAAAATCTGTAATTTCTGATTCCATTTATACTTATGACCTGGTTCTAATGTCCCTGTAAAAATAAAACTTAGCTGATCGACCAAATCTGAGTTAAGATTAGGCCCTGAACCAGCATCTATAGGAGGATATGAACCTCCTAAACCATCATCATTTTCTATCATGGTTATATATTCTTCACTAAAATAACCCCGAATATCCGTTAACCTATTTTGAAAATCATAAACATTATAATGTCTTTCTTCAAAATCTCCGTATTCATCTGGAGGCAATGGCAAGTCATATACCACAGCAAATTCTAACTTTTTAGGTTTGTGAACTTTTATAGGGAATGAACTAATAACATTATCTTTGGGATCAACAACATGGAACCGCGCATCATTGCTTCCATCTCCAGTGTGTCCCACGATAGTAATAGTCGTAGTTCCATATCCACTTGTAGGTGAAAAAGTTATTTGATTAGAATTGTTTTCCAAGTCAAAATCGAGAGTTACATTATTAGGAGTTATTTTAACATCAAATTTACCAGTTTCTCCTCCATAACTAGTTGCTTGATCACTGTCAGTACCAATGTGGATTTCAGATATTGAATTTGTCGTCCCTTCTTTGAAGTACTCCACCTCAACCACAATAATCGTAGTCTTCTTATAAGAACTTCCACAGATGCAAGTAATGAGTGTTTCGTCAGGGGTAGTCTTATCAACTGTTCGGGTCAAATCACCTGTCCCTGTACCGCCTGTTAATTTCCATTCTAACGGCAAATCAGCTTCTGCCACATTCGGATTAGGGGTTGCTGTTACAGTAATCGTCCCTGTGTCCGCCTTCGCAACCACAAAAGTTTTGGTATTATCATCACCGTCTTCATCATCTATTTCTGTACCTTCATTCGGAAGCAAAGACTCCACCACAATGATAGCAACATCCATTGATGTCTCTAGGCCAGCTTCGGATAAATTAGCAATTGAGAAAGAGCTAATGAATAATATCAAAATAATCTTTGAAAATCGTTTAACTATATCCATGGTACTCCTTTCTTATTTTTTAATAAATAGTTTTATAAACTGTAAAATCATATTGGGATATTACGACAATGTTATTGTTTTTTATCATGGCATTAATTTTTTGCTGGGAAAATTTTAATTGAGAAACTATCTCTTTCTCCTTTAAGAAATAAAGATAACTTTCATTGTTCTTTAACGACCAGGACTTAGAGATGGCAGTTACAACTAAACCTTCATCTGTAACATTAAGAGAAGTAAACGGACTGTTATAACCATCAAAACCGGGTAACTTTTGTTTCCAGATTAAATGCCCATTTTCTGATTTTAAGAGGCTAATTGAATTATCCTGTCTTCTGGATAAAGCTATATATTTTGAGTCAGGAGAGAGAGAAATTAATATGCCGCCCGCGGAAAGTGGTTTTTTCCAGTTTAGAGCGCCGGTATTGTTTAAAGAATAAAGTTCTTTCTCAGATGAGAAAAGAATAATTTTAGCATCTTGAGAAACAGCAACCTGGCCGGTAGTTGAGCCCGGGTGATCATAGCGCCAGAGTTTTTTGCCGTCTTTGTCAAAAAGGGCAAGAAACCCGCTGGTTTTACCTTCCTTTATATTGGGGATATTGACAATTAAAAAACTGCTGTCATCTGAGAAAGCAAGGTTTAGCCCTTTTATATCATCAAACTGAAAGCGGTTGAGTAACTTACCCTCTTTGTTTAAAAATATAATTTCATTTTTAAATTTGTCAACTACCGCAAGCCAGTTGCCGTCAGGGGAAAGAAAAGGAAAGCCCTTCTCTTCAATTGTTGAAAGCAGTTCCCCTTCACAGTTAAAAAGTTCTGTTTTTTCTATAACTTCCTTTATTTGCGCCCGATGTGTAATAACAGCAAAAACCTGAGTGCTTTTGGAAAGTACTGCAAATTGGTTATCTTTTAACGGTAACTTTTTTAGGAGTTTTCCACTTCGGTCAAAATATATCACTTCCTTTTGTGAGGCAACCGATAGATTATTATCAAAAGAAACTTGGTATACAGGTGAATCTAATTTTTTCTGCCAGAGAAACTCTTGTGCCTGTACCGTGAAGGAGCAAGCTGTCAGCAGAAAAAAGATTATAAACAAGTTTAAAGAAATTTTATTCATAACTTGTTTCAATCTCCCAGAGTGAATATCCCCATTCGGTACCGCGTTCGGTCCCATACATTCTTAAATACTGGGTATCAACTGCCGAAACACTAATTTCATCTATACCGCCGTCACCAGTGGTAGTAGAATAAATATCTTGCCAGTTGATTGTGTCATCTGATATTTGAAGTTGGTATGATTTGCCATAAGCAGTTTCCCATTTTAATATAACGGTATTAAAACTTTTTGGTGTGCCAAAATCAATATACAGCCATTCATTATCGCTATGCGTTGATGACCATCTGGTATTTAAATCGCCGTCAAAAGCTTTTTCAGCTTCCAGGCCTGAACCTTCAAATGATGAGGCAGTTACATTCGCATAATGAGTATCAGAATACACCTCAAATTCCCACAATGAATACCCCCCCCAGTCGATGGCGCGCTCAGTTCCGTAGAAACGTATATATTTGGTACTGACAGTATCAAACTCAATTTCATCTATATCGCCATTGCCATCGATTGTGGAATAAATAGTTGTCCAACTGGAAGCATCATCTGAAATCTGTAATTCATAGGATTTGCCATAGGCAGCTTCCCAGCTAAGTTTAACTTTATTAATTGACTTTTCTTCTCCCAAATCTATTTGATACCACTGCGGGTCTGAGAACTGAGATGACCATCTAGTATATGGGTTACCATCCGCAGCATTTGAAGGTGAAAGGTATTGATTTTCTTCACTTGAGGCTGAGGCAGGTTTGTTCTTTGCCAAATTAACAGCTAAAGAAAAGTAATCGCCACATTTGTCTTCATCCTGCAAGCCTTCCAAATCGGCGGCGGTTAATTTGACAAGATATCTGTCTGCCCTTGGCAGGGTGGATACATCCCAGGTATAGGCGCAATCATTGGCCTCATCCAAGGCTATATCCTGCCACTTAATAAATCTTATTTCATCTACATAGATAGTGCCCGCTCCTGAGCCAATGGAATTAGTAAAGTCAATAGAGAGGTTCTCTAAGAGAGTGGTATCTATATTGCTAAAATCAGTTAGGGGGATAGTTACTATCTGCCACTCAGCAGCTAATCCGCCTGGTAAGTAATCAGTAATTAAGAGCCTGGTTTCAGTAGAAGTCAAATCTTTTAAGCCAACCTCGAAGATCTCTTGTCCTATGGCACCCTTTACCAAAAAGCTCATTTCTGCATAAGCGCTCATATCCGGCTGGGTGGAAAGGCCTGTCCAGAAGCCGCAGCGGCTGCTCCCTTGATAGGTGACATCATAGTTTAATTGTAGAGACAAGCCGGCATCGCCGTAGATAAGAGTTGGGTCATTATTAAAGATGGTTTCTATCGTGGCTCCTTCGTAGTTCCAGGATTCTGACCAAGCATCTAAACTATTAAAGTAATCCGCATCGTTAAAGTTATCTACCAGTATCTGATTTAAGGCATTAGTGTACTGAATATCTATAGTTAAGGTGTCATCCGGATCAGGGTCAACTGCCTGCCAGAGAATTTCATAAGTATCTGAACCTATTTGTTCGCTTCCCTGTGGTTGGGAAATAACGATAAGAGGAGACTCATTAATGGCATCCAGAATTACCTCAACAGGTGTTGATTCAGATGATAAGTTGCCGGCAGCGTCTTTGGAGGTAGTTATTATTTGATAGTTACCATCTCCATCTGAGAGAGTTACCGCCATGCTGTAAGCACCATTTGCAGCCTGGGTGTTATATTCCACAAGCCCTGAATTGGGCTGGGTAATCTTGATATGCACGGTGGTATTACTTTCAGCCAAACCGCTAACGGTGATATCAGGGTTGAGTGTAGGACTGGTAATCTCGTTTATTGTGGGTACAGGAGGCACACTCCGGTCTAAAAATATGGACTGAATGGCTGAATTTAAAGTGAGACTGCCATTTTCATCTACAGCGTAAACATAGATTCGTCTCAGTCCTTCACCTCCAATGTTTACCAAAGTGCTAAAGGTTCCGTCTTCTTCAACAATAACCGGCGTTTGTTCCCAGCAGCCGCTATAAGGAACTTCAACAACCGGAATTATCGTTTGCCCCGGCGTGCCGCGGCCGGTAATAATTATATTTTCCTGGTTGGTTATATCAGGGATAGTATCAACTATCGGAACCTCAGCGTAAGCAGCGTTGGAAAACTGAATATCCTCTAGATAGATTGTCCCGGACATATCATCCCATTCAAAAACAACCTGAAGTTCTATCAGATTAGTAATATCAACACCCTGCGTTATAAAATCTAAGAGAGGAATATTTACCTTTTGCCACTCCGTAGTTATAGTCAGGTAGCGCTCAATGTCAATGTGTTTTCTGTTATAAGAATCATCCTTACTGTAGCCAAGATAGATATTTGGCTTTTCACCGCCCAGCGAACCCTTAACATAGAAAGAAAGGGTATTGCAATTAGAAGTATCCAGGTTATTCAACTTAGTCTGCCAGACAGCATAATCGCCCCCAGATGTAATGCCGCTATAGATAATATTATATCCATAAGCGGAATTGTTATAGGTGTTATCTGAATCATAGCTCGCGGATATGGCTGCCGCACCGCCTGTAAATGTTTCAAAACTGCCGCCTAATGTATTGTAACCATTAGCAACGTTAAAGGTGTTGACTATTATAGTCTCTACAATTTGTTCAAATCTAAACTCATCTATATAGACAGTTCCGCTTGCGGGTATCCCAAGATAGTTGTCAAAGCTGATAGAAATATTATCCACAGATGTCCAGTCAGCTATGTTTCCAAAGGCTGAAAGAGGTATAACCACCTTTTGCCAGGAAGTAGTTACACCGGAAGATAGATAGTCATCAATTAAAACTTTAGTCTCATTCCATGAAGAGTCTTTTAACCCGACTCTAAGTTTCTCTCCGCCTACCGTTCCTTTTACCCAGAAGCTCAGAGTTTTATAATCCGATAGGTCAATACAAATGTCCGTCCAGTAACCGGCACAGGTATCTACCGGAGTAACATCATAGTTAAGCTGTAATGAGTAACCACTGCCGCTATATACATTGTTCAAATCTGTATTATAGTAAAAAGCCTGGCATACAGCACCGTTACTATTCCAGGTACCGGAAGAACCGCCTGCTTCATTCGGATCTGAGCCGTCATCAAAGTCGTTAATTAATAAAGAAGAGTTCTCACTAATTGTTATTTCATAATGAGTAGTTTCGGACCAGTTGCCCGGCCTATCTTTGGCTCTAACATGGAAATAGTAGGTTCCGATAGCTAAATCATATATTTTGGAGGTAATAAGCCCAGTGCCTTCATCATCGGGAATAGTTTCCGGATTCTGGTCCAGGATAAAGGAGTAATCAGCAATGCTGTTAGCATCTTCTGCCTTCCACATAAAGGTAACTTTGTTAAAAGTAAGATTATGGCCTGTTGGTGAAATAATCTCCGGCGCTTCTGGCGATATGGTATCAAGTGAATAATCTAATGTCCATTCCCAGCTAAGAAGATTTTGAAAAATGTTACCCAAATAGTCATTTGCCTGCATTAGTTCTACATTGATTAAGTGTTGGTCAGGCCAGACAATTCCTATAGCAGAGGGGTCAAAGGTTAAGATCTCTGTTTCCTTATTGAAACTTAAAGCCGGGTTGTTGATATCATATTCAGAGCCTCCAACTTTAAGCCTTACTGTTTGAGTGTCAACTCCCGAACCCTGATTATCAGTCAAATGAATACTGATAGTTGGGTCGCCTGAAGAAGCATAGGCCGCAGGTGCAGGGGTGTCAGCATAGGGCCCGTTAGTATCTATAAAAATTTTATAATGGTTAGTTTTTGACCAGTTATCTGAACCATCCTGAACTCGGGCGTGAAAATACCAGAGGCCATCGTCAACATCGGTGAAATTGACCACATTGGTAGTACTGTCAACTACCATATCAGGGATAGTATTCGGTATCTGACCCAAAACAAAACTGTAACCGGCAATGCCGCTTGAATCGGCTGGGGCTAAAATGGTAAATTGCGGGTTCCTGTCCGCGAAACCGCGTTTGTTAATCATGAAGTTGTCAATGTAATAAGCAGAGCCGGCAGGGTTGGTACCATAAACTAACTTCATATAACCGGCTGTATCCCAGTCAGCCATAATTATCTCTTCCACCTGGAAATTATCCGTTTTGGTTTTTAGCATCTCAGGAAGGTTAAAGGAAATATTCTGCCATGTATCATCTTTTACAACTCCTTCAATAGTTCCAATTTGCTCCATGTTTATGCGCCAATAATTTTTGGCGGTGTCGGTAAAGACAATGTCATACCAGATATCATCATTTTCTAATTTAACAAGGAAGTTTATTTTTGTATCTTCTTTAATCTTATAATCAAAACTTATTATAGGATACTCTTCCGCATCAAATGGTGTAGTTATAACGTTGGATGCAAAATTGCCGCCGTATTCCGCATTTACCAGTTCCAGACAGTTGGTACTATCAGCTCTTTGCGTGTCATTTAAATATAAAGCCGCTCCTATCTCACCGTCCCTGTTGACCCATTCATCAAAGCCAGATTCAAATGTACTTTGGCAAATTGAAGGATGGGTAGAGGAAGTGATAGCTGGAACCTGCGGGGGCACATTATCAACTACAGTTAAGGTATCAAATTTAGCATTATCAACCAGTGAGGTAACTGTAATAATTTCACCATTAGATTGAGCAGCTATTTCCCTGTTGGCAGTATTACTGACTGAATCAATATAAGCAAATCCTCTATAAATCCCGGAATTATAATCTGTTTCCAAAAGTTGAATAATTATACCAGTTGAATCCGTAATACTGCTTGTTAAGGTTAGACTTGTGGCATCCAGAGTATTTGCATCAGCATCCACTCCCACTACTTCAATATATAAGGTGTCTTTCAAATAAACAGGTTCTGTATAGTCCGCTGAGTAGGTACTATCTTTAAAGGAAACTAAAACCACAGACAAAGGCGGAGTTTCAGACTGAGTTATGGTTATATTGTCAGAAGAACTGCTTGTCTGCCCAAATTGGTCAGTAGAAACAGCAGTAACAACATTTGTGCCTGTATCTAATAAAACATTGCTTAAACTAAAATAACCCGTATCTTTATCAGCCTGGGTTGTCCCTTTGCTTTGGCCATTGACAAAAATTTCAATCGTCTCTCCCTTTCCTGCCATGCCGAAAATAGTAACGCATTGCAGTTGGATGTTGTTGGCATTGGATAAGTTGTAAAGTACAGGTTTATCCGGTGTAGAAATTTTAGCTAAAATAGCGTAATAAGCATATGGCCAGGTGATTTCTCTTAAAACAGTATTTAACCTATTATTTGCCAAATCTTGATTAGTAGTTAGATAATCCCAATTTAGGGTTGTGGGATTGTAGGCATAGACGGCAAGTTTTGTTTCATCAAGGCTACCCAGCTCGGTTTCAGTATAACTCATTTCCAGAGTAACATCTTTAGTAAATATTTCACCAGGGGGCCTTATTTCATAAATGCTGCCCACCAATTGATAGCTGGAATCAATAGATACCGTTTGATTATCTGCCGGCAAAATGGATATAAGTTCAAAATCATCCTGAATAGCCTGTTCAGGGATGGTTAAGATTATTTTGCCATCAGGGCTTATGGCTGTACCTCCATAAATATTGGTTATAACCCGGGCAACCATAACTGTGACAATACTTACTTCCTGCTTATCAGCATTGTTAGTAGTTGTTAATCTCAGCGTATAAGTTCCGTTTAAATCTAGCAGCCAGTCTCCATAAGTGTAATTCGCGAGACCTGTATCCCAGGTGGCCAAATTACCATAGATAGTCTCATCTCCTGAAGCTAAGTCAGCATACTCTGCATCTACATTTTGAGGATATTGAGCGGTGAGAATTGGTGTCCAGACAGCCGGGTTATCACCCTCGCCATATTCTACCGTATATTCTTTAAAATCTTTACCACAGGCTAAACCAAAAACAGGTACCGAGCCCCTGACAAGAGAGTTTTCATAGGGGACAGATATTTTAGCAATTAAATCTTTTACCTCTATGGGCGTGGTTAATTGTGTACCTGCAGATGTACTTATTTCAATGGTATAGGTTTTAGCTGAGACAAATTGGTTATTTACATCTTTCCCATCCCAGACTACTTGTTGAATCCCGGTAGTTTGAAATTGATTGTCTAATAAAGTAATCACATTGGCATCACCATCTTTAATTTTAACCGTGCTATAAGTATCCTGTAAAATTTGATAGGTTATAGTTACTTCCTTGGGAACATCTTCCGAGGTTACTTCAGGGGCAATATAGTCAGATGAAGTGTATAGATTGATAATCTTATCTTCTCCAACAATAAAGCTTGAGACAGCTTGAGAACTGTTTTCCGCCTGGTCGTAAACAGTTAATCTTACAGAGTAACTGCCAGGCAGTAGATTCTTTGCCTCAAAAGCAGCCAGCACGCTGTTGATAATTATTTTAGGTGAATTTTCTACTCTAATCCAATAATAAGGAATGTCTCCCTCTCCGTATTCTACTACATAGGACTCTAAGTTTTCGTCATTAGCTGTGCCGGTTATATCAATCATACCGGTAGAAGAGTTATAAGCAGAATTAGTAATTTCGGCGCTTGGTAAAACAACATCAACCAGATCCGGCTTGTCTTCTTTTATAGCGTAAACACCTAATTTATTTATGTTGGCCGTTAGAACATTGTTTTCAAAATCAATTTGCGTTGAGATTACCTCCCATGTAAAAGTTTCTTCATCATACAAAAAGATGTTTAATAAATTTTCTTCATAACCGCGGTCACTGAGTTCCTCATCTGTGTAGTGAAGTTTAATGACTGCGGGTTGATTAAGCATTAGATTATTGGGCTTAAAATCAAATGATTTATAGGCAAATTCTAACCTCCTGTCATCTGCTAAGGTGTTAGCGGCATAGAGCTGCCCGCCTGTGTTGTTGAATTTGTGACCAGTATTTACAGTTATCGTCTGGTTTGAGGAATTATTGCTTGTGTCGGTAGCAGTTATTCTAAGGGTATGATTGCCTTTAGATAATAATAATGGGCTGAAAGAAGCTAAGATGCCTGAGGAATCAATCACTTTATGAGTGCTGCCTATCTGGATCCAGTTTTCAGGTTCTTCTTCTGTGAAGTATTCTACTATGTAACTGGATAAATAGTTCTCGGTGATAGAACCATTGATAGTTATAACACCGGCCGATTCTTCCCCCGAGGCCGGAGAAGCTATGGTAATAACCGGTACAGTTAAGTCCTGATTGTTAACCGTTACATTAATAGTAGCCTTGCTTACATTGCCAGCAGTATCTACTACCCTTAGCCTAACAGGATAGTTACCATTAGCTACAGTATTAGTATTCCAGATGCCCAATGCGGAGTTAGTAACTGAAGTAATGGAGTTATTGACAATATTCCAGTTGGCGCCATCAAAATAACTTAAGGTATATTCCTTTATATTTTCATCAGAGGCCGTACCGCTAAAATTAACGGCATCTGATATACTTTGAGCTTCGACGGGAAAACTAATCTGTGCTATGGATAAAACAGTATCGGTAATACCTCTGATATAGGTGATAATATCCTTTTCAGCATTGGATTGAGAATTGTCTTTTCCATCAAGAATTTGCTGTCTTAAAGTATTATTTTTCGAAGTAACAGTTTTATTAGTGTCAAAGATTAAGTTTTGGATAAAAAGATTTCCATCATCGTGAAGTGTTTTTATATCGTTAAATTTAGAGGCTTCCAAGAGGCTTATAGCTATAGCTGATTGGGATTCGGCTTTTTCTTCTGCTTCCTCTTGGATTTGATTAATAATTTCCTCTGAGGCGCCGTTAGCTTCAAGTTGTGCGGCTAAATCATCTATATTGTTTTCCACTTGGGCTTTTTGAATAGCATCTTCTCTATCTCTGATAAACTGATTTTCTTTAACAATGACATCATTAATAACTGCGCCTACCTTACTGCTTATCTGGACATTAACAGGTTCTAAAGCTGGAAGTAATGTGTTGTGGGTGGTATTAATCAAATTATCAATTGCAGTATTTAGATTATTTTGAGCAGTTGAAATGGTATTGTTAATGTAATCCGTAACAGTCTGTTCATCCATACCTCTTGTTACTGCTTCATTTATATAGGACTGGGTATCAATGTTGATAGAAGTATTAACTTCGGATTTAATCCCCTGATTATAGGCCGATAGCTCAGTGTCATATTGGGCTTTGACTAACTGGATCTCAATATTTGATTTATCTGTATTATTTATGGCTATCACAGTATCTTCCGACAAGGATCCTTCAGATATTGTAATCTGCGCTTCCATATCGAAAGATGTAAACCGGTACATATAATATATGGAAATATCATTTGGTAAAGATGGATTAACAGAAATTTCTTGAGGCAGCGGATAATTATAATACTTGTTATATGAATTTATTGGGCTACCGCCACCTGCGGTAATAATAGCTTTTCTTGTACGTTGGATAAACGTCGGATCAGCGCTAATTGTATCTTTCCCATCAGTACAAATAAAAGGAGCTTTCTTGCCGTCTTGATCTTTTACCTTTGTTATAGTAAAAGTTGCTTCACCCTTCATAATTATAGGATTTTCCGGATCGGGCTGGGGAGGCGCTGTAACTTGAAATTTCACAATAGCTTCATTTCCCTCAGAAATCGAAGAAATGGAAAATTTGCCCTTTTTGATGGAAAATTTGCCGTGTTGGCCTAAACTTACTATGGAAGCTTCTCCCCCTATATCGGTCATAGGAACAATACCAATGTTTTTAACCGTTAAAGTATAAGTGGCAGTAGTGCCTGCTTCCATATCAACATCAACTGCCAAAACTGCTGAGGAGTTTAGGATTAGAGATATAAAAGAAAGTATAAAGACTGAAATTATGCTTTTTGTTTTTTGCATAGATTTTCCTTTCTGATAAATTATTTATTCAAAACTGTTAGTTTCTCTCACATAATGCTTTTTTTGTAAATAATAGGTATCAGCAAATTTGAAATCAATACTATAGTTTTTATTTGAGGAATAAAGAGGGTAAGGGTTAATGAGACGCCTTAATGTCATGTAAAAAATCTTTCTTTTAGGATTAGATAGATTATTTTAAATATATTATATGGGACATTAGCCAAACGCTGAATTTATCACAGATGAATACTACCATTCTTTACAAAAACAAATAAATGTCAAGGGGGGATTTTAGAGAGTTTTGTAACTTCTTGCAGTTGCGGAAGTTAGGAACCTATTTTTTTAGGTGACCTTTTAGGATAAAAATTGTTTTATCTAAAACCAATCATTTTATCAGTTGGCTCCATTCTTTTCTACCACCTCCACCCGCCGCCGATTAAAAATTGCTTCTCTTTTTTTGATGTGATAGCGCGCAGGAAAAGAGCCCCCTGGCTTTTCAATATTTTCTTTGAAAGCTGAATATCCATTCCCATATCTTGCCCTCGTTTATTTTTCAGTTTAAACTCAACGGTGCTGTTCTCGCCCAGCCTACAGCTTGCTCCAAAGACAATCCTTTTGAGTTTTTCTTTTTCATACGGCATTTCAAAGAGAACTCCTAATCTTTTATTTACCTTCCATTCACCGAAAAGATTTATCTTTTCCCTAGAAGGAACACTTCCTATCCCTATTTCGTACTGCAGTCCTCTTTTAAGCGGTTTTCCCAGGCTTACTTTAAAATCAAATTGTGAATCTATTTTTTTATTTAAAACGTATAAAATCCTGTGTTTCTCTGTTATGTTCCAATGCCCTTTGAGTCTTATAGTCTTTGTTATCTTCTCCTTAGTTTTTAAATGTGCTTTTTCATAAGTATAAATAATCTGGTTCTGTTTATTAATGCTCCAGCCACCCTTAAAAGTTAATACATCTGTTGCGCCTTTGTTTCTTTTTACGTTGAACGTCAGGCGGTTATACTTATCAGCCTGCCAGCTGCCGCTAAGGTTTAAAATATATCCCAGGTATTGACTCAAACCGTCTTTTGCGGCAACAGAGAACACCAGCTTATTTGCTTTCGCGTCTTTTATCTCACCTTTTATTGTGAGCTTATCTCCGGCATACATCTTATGCTTCTTATCTAAGGTAAGCACAAGGTCATGGTTTTTATTTAAAGACCATTTTCCTGAAAGTTTAATCTGCTGAGGAACTTTGGAATCCTGAGGTTGTTTTACATGGTAGATAAAAGAGTTGTTTTTATCTATTTTGATTCTGCCGTCAATAACTTCTCTGTATTTGGGAAGTTTTGATTTTCTTCCTGTTTTTGTGAAGATGATCTTGTTATGCGGGTCAATTTCGTACACGCTAGTCCCCCTGGTCAGATTTGCAAAATCTAGGGGGATAAAGTCCCCCTGCTAGATTTGCTAATACAAATCTAGGGGCATCATTCCACCAGTTCCCCTCCATCTTTGCTAGTCCCCCTGTTAAATTTGCTAATGCAAATCTGGGGGGATTCATTTTTTCAGCCTGTTTCATTCAAATATTTTAGCACGGAAGAAAGGTGGTTACAATGGGAAGGAGAGTAAGGGAATTTTTCAACAATATGGGAAGTGTTCAAATTATACTAATTAGACTCCATTTCATTTTTCCCAATCATAGGTCAGATTACCACATCCACACCTGATTTTACTCTCTACATTGTCGAAATACTTAACTGACATAAACTTCCTACAACTGTTACAGTAAAATGTGCGGATCATGTTCTCAATATTTTCCCACATCACTTCCAAGTCCTCAATACTCTCATTGAATTCGTTGTCGTGAGAAGTCGTATTTCCAATGAACATAGGCATACCTTTCACCCTTGTAATGTTGGCCTTCTCTTTTAGCCCATTTCCTTTTTTTGAAATTCGACTTTGAACAGCATTCAATAATTCTGGGGCCATTCGCTTCTCATTAAGTGCATTATATCGGAATGCTACAGGGGCTTCTATATTAAATGCGACTTCTTTCATAACCTTCTCCGTATAAACTCTGATATCATTACCAAGACCATCTATATTCTTCTCTTTAAATTTCTTAAGAATTCGTTCTTTGATTTTAACCGTTCCTTTTTCTACACCTGCACCACTATTTTTTGTCCACTTGAAATTCTTAATTGACCATCCTTTGTTCTTTACATCACTGGACACCAGTTCAAAGAACTCTTGTTCATGGGTTAAAAGAATAACTTGGTAGTCAGAGAATTTTTCGGTCAACAGCTTAGCAAATCTTGCTCGGTGAGACCTGTCATAACTGGATATAATATCATCCAATATGAAAAATTCGTTCTCCTTGTTAAATGCTTTGACAGAAGCTAAAAAGAACGAAAGTCCAAGACAATTGAGATGACTTTCGCTCAAATAAGCAATTGGAAAAGTTTTAGCCTCATCAAAAAAGCTGCATTCAATAGTAATTCCTACCAAATCACCATCTTTTTTGATTGGCACAAGTTTTATGTCCTCAACTCTCTCGTTGGGGTTCATAGTTGTATAATAGTCATCGATGTCTTGAGAGAACATTGTCAGGAATACGTTGAGGGCTTCTTCTTGTCTTTTTATGAAATCAGCATAAAGCCCTTCAAACGTAACTTGCTGCCTGCTTAGGATGCCTTGCTCTTTTTCTATTCTTTGATATTCTTCATAAGCAGTTACCGCTTGGGACAACTTAGTATAAATCTGGAACTTTATGTTTGATGATTGATTTTCCGTAAGAATTTTTGCGGTATCTTGTGATTGCTTGACAATTATATAAAATTCGTTTTTATCAATCTTGATTTTGCCTGGCTCTGCAAAAGCAACCGATAAACCTTTTTTAAGCTCATAAAGAAAGCTGTTTAATGATTTCTTGACTTCTGCAATCTGACTTTTCAATTTTTCGTATTTATCCTTCTTAAATAGCTTCTCCCTTAGCAAACTGTCTATCATGTTAATGTTTGGCTGAATCAATTGTTCAAGTTCTTCTGCCTGCTCATCTAATTTGTTCTTCTCTTCAGCAAGTTGTTCCAATTCCTCAATTCTTTTGTTCAACTCTTGAATTAGTTGAACCTTGCTCTTTTCTTGTTGACAAAGTGGGCAATAGTTGTCCTGCACAACATCATTCTTAAGAACTGACTGGCCTTCTTTCAAAAGAGCAAGCAGCTGCAATTTCTTAATCTTCTCTGGGTCTTTTTTCAACTCTTTGCCAATGGTGTGATATGATTTGTAGCTTTCATGAATATTGTCAACATTTCCAACAACTTCTGATAAGACCTCCCACATTCTTGTGAAAAAGTTGATTTGTTCAAGTAAAGCGTTGTCCTCTTTGGTCTCAATTTTCTTTAAAACTTTCTTTATATCCTCACGAGATTTAATTTCGATACCAAGCTTCAATGGCTTAATGAGTTCATTCGCTCCTTCAAAAAGTTGCTCATCTGAATGGGCATTTCTCCCAAGGTTTTCAAGTATTATTGATTGCTTCACATTCTTTTGGTTGTCATAATTAGAAGATTTGATATTGCGGGCAATTCGTCCGGCATTCTTCTTCAGTAAGCTCCTGACATCAGCGACCTCTGAAAAGCCAATAATGTTTTGCAGTTTTGTTAGTTTCTCGGTTTTGCTCGCAATAATAAATTGCACTAAGTCACGGTAGCGAAGAATAAGATTTTCGGATTGTGAGGCGGCAATAAAGTCATTGAATTCATCTGATATGTTAGAAGTAGAAGCACTTATCGAACTGTCGATTGACTTTTTTATGTCCAGTTTGTTATTATCAAACTTGATTTCGATATAACCATCTTCATTGCCTGGAACGAAAATGTTTCTTAAGGCGTCTCGACCTTTTCTTCCAATTTCTTCATTGGATAAATGACCAATACGATCGTAAAATAACCATTCAAAGGCATCAGTCAGAGAACTCTTTCCTGTTCCATTGTCGCCATAAATCAAAATGGATTTCTTGTTGATGTCAAGTGTCAAAAGGTCTTTAACACCTCTTATTCCGCTTATATTGATTGATTTAATCTTTGCCATCGTTTCGCGCTTTTGAATTAAGTTCTGCTTGTTTCAGTTCCTCTAATGCGTTCTGAATCTTTCTGTCAGTTAGGTTATTCTCTTTATACAATTCAACCAGCTTTTCCACTGTCTTTTGGTCAACGTCTTCTATATTTAGAATTTCTGAGAAGAACTCATCAATGACATCTTTACCACTTTTTATTTTTTTATTCATAACTTAAGTGTTTATTCAAAATATAACCAATCTATAATAAAATTGGCGTTTAGTTTTTTGTTCAATATTTCGTAACCAGACTTATTGTTACAAATGGGATAAACTCCGTACTTCTCAACAAAGTCCAGAATGAAGTAGCTTTCAAGGTCTTCTATTCTGTGGTTCCAGAATTTGCGAAGCATCTCGAAATTGATGTAGGTAAAAAACAACTGTTTAGTTTTTCTATAGTTGACAATTCCAACGTTTTTACTTTTTCCTTCAAAATGACCTGCTAGACGGCTCCCTATGCTGTTTGTTTTTTTCTCGCTCATTCCAATGTATAGCAGTCGCGATTTCTTGAAAGGATATTGAATTTTTGTCTTTCCATTGAAAATAAAATACAATCCCGTCAGCCCCATAAGGGGCTTAATGTTCTGTATCTCAAAAGTCTTTGGCAAATCAAAGAATATTTTGAGTTCTGTCATTTCTTGTGTCATCGTTATTATAATCCTGATAGATGGACTAAACAAGTGTGTGGCAAACTGTAGCACTGGTTTGTGCAGCTGGGCTTAACTCCCTCTTGTTTTCTAAGGTCATCCATTTTATATGTTTACCAATTCATGTATAAATCAAATGTTCTTATTACTCTATATTAACAGGATAAACACAATGTACTTATCCCCAACTATCCACCTAACCAAACTCATCCGCCGCTATGAGCATAGCGGAATAGCGGTCAGGTGTAGTGCCTTATGTCTTTTCATCCAACTTGCGATTCAGAATATTGCTTTTTTATTTCTCGAAGAAAAAACTTTCCTTTAGAATCTGAGGTATTGAACTCACACCAAGATGATTCTGGAAAATCAAAATACTGCCAAATTGCACCACTATTGAATTCTATTTCAAGAGTAGAGCTGTTTGCGTCATAGCCAATGCTCCGAATCATTGAAGAATCAATGTTGTTTCTGTCCATTATTATCTCCTTTGTTCTCTTATTTTGGTTACTACCGATTTGTACTTATCATCAGAGGTGGAATGTGTTTTACTCCAGCACTCTATAAGTTTAGGGTCATCACTCGTTGGTCTTGGATTATTAAGTTTTACTCTAATTCTAGAAGGTATTTTGATCGCTTCACCAACAATAACGGCCTCACCAATTCTCAAAGAAGGTAATAAATCGATCAAGCTATTTAGATTGTCAGGTGATGAAGATTTAACAATAGACTGATCTCCTGAATTTGTTAATCGCAAAGCTATGAATGTTCCAATTTGAGCCAGAATGGTTTCTGAAATTTCAGAAGGTCTTTGCGATATAACTAACGCACCAACACCAAATTTACGACCTTCTTTAAAAATTCGTTCAACCGCGTTTTTTGAATAACTGTTATTATCATTCTTGTTCAAATAAGTGTGAGCTTCTTCATAAGCAAGCAAAAGAGGTCTATTTCTTCCCGTGTAAGATTCATTCCGCCCCCAAAACATACTGTCATACACAAATCTTGTAATTAGTCCGATTGCAATATCTAAAACCTCAAATGGGATTCCGCCAAGGTCAAGTATTACCAATTTACTATCACTTCCTATCCAGTCATTTAACAAATTATGCAAATCCTTCAAGGAAGATTTATCTTTGTAATCTCCAGGATGAAACATAAAATCAAACCGAGAATCTTTGAGCCGTGATAGAAGCTTTTTTTCATATGAATAAAAATCTTGGTGTTTTGATTTATATGGTGCATTACTCCCCATTGGATAGGGTTTAAATTCTGCTTGTCTTAATTCGTCATAATTACCATTCTTGGGATTGCCATCTTCATCCTTCTGTAATTGCGCATTATCTTTTGTTTGTTTGTCTTTTGTAGATTCTGAGAAAGTAGCATTCAGCCACCAGTTCATGTCATGCCAAAGTTTTCTAGCATTAAAAGGAATTGGCGAATCGGCAGTAATAAAGTCTCGATTTACATCACCTGATTTGAGTTGATAATTTTCTTTTTTATAACCCGTTATCCATTCCCTTAATAATCGATACTCTGGCCTTTGATCATCAGTTGGTTTAGCTCCGACAAGAAAAAATGCCAATTCATCAAAATTCATCAACCAAAAAGGAATATACAACGGATCGGAAGAATCATTGATTTTATAAACTTTCGCATCTGGAAATGCTGAAGCATATTCACCGTGTGGATCAACTAAAATAACTCTTGAACCAAGATAATTGTTTAATATTGCCTTAAGAATACTAACAGTTGTATTTGATTTTCCACTTCCAGTAGAACCTAATATCGCGCAATGACGCAATATGAGTTTATGAATATCTACACATACAGATAAATTATCAGAAGAGGAGTGCTTTCCTATTTCTATAGAGCCAGTATCTTTTTCCCCATATATATTAAACAAGTCCTTTTCAACTACAATATGAACTGCATCATTAATAGTAGGGTACGTCCCTATGCCTTTCTCAAAATCATCATCCCCAATTTTTTCACCGACAAGCTGAACGCTAAGAAAACGTGATCCAAAAATCTGCCTAGCCTGATTGTCATCTGGTTTCCCTGGAGTATTGCTAACAGAAGATACTATTCCATAGGTTGTAATATTTCCCATTGGCATTTTTACAAAAGTACCAATTTGTCCAATTTTATATAAACGACCGTTTATAATTGGTGCAGCGGAAGGGATATCATCTGAAACTTCAACTTCAACAGTACTCGAATCAACCCGTATTATTTTCCCAAGGTAGGTAATGTCACTATCCATTTGCTATTGCCTCTATGTTTTCTTTTTTCCCAGAGTTTGTAATTAGAAAATTAATTAGCTGATTAAAATCCCCGAGTATCAATTGCTTATTTTCGGTATCCCAATAGCTATCTGACTTCTCGTTTGGTTTTAAATCGTCTTCGTTATATTCCCACTCACCTAATGTTCCATTTATAATTGCCTTCGTAGGGCCAAATACTGTCAAATTTAGGTATGATGAAGATACTCGAAATAATTCTTCCACTTCAGAGTCCTGATAAAAAAACACTAAAATAAATAATCGATTATTTTGTCGAAGAGAATTAAATGCAATCTCATTGATATGCTGGTCAGAAAATGAATACCCCGTAAAGATAAAAAGGAGTTCTCCCTTCAAAAGGACATTTTTTAATCGATCAAAATAAGCGACAAACGGCTGCTTCTTTGAAGAATCATATTTTTCTTTTGATGGATAGATAACCAGTTCATTATCAATATTTTTAATATCTGAGATTATGCCGACACGGATGATATTATGAGAACCTGATTCGCTATTTTTTTTCCAGAACCAGCTTAATGAGCCATGAACCTTCCATAGCCGGATCCAATTTTGTGTTAAATCAGACTTATCAACGAATCTTTCTATACTTTCCTGCCAAAAGAAAGGTTCATATGACCCTACAAATCCATCAAAGTATGGAGTTTTTATTTCTTCCAGAGCTTTTTCAATAATTAAATCATAATTTGATGTAAATATTTCTTTTGAGTAATCCCTATTTAGCATATTCAACCAAGCAAAAAACTTCTTGGTATTAGAAAGATCCGCCGTTGTTTCACTGGTGCTAATGACAGCATATATTTTTTTGCAAATTTCACTATCAAGTTCTGTTGCTGATTTTCCACTTATATCCAGATAACTTTTATCATCTTTTTCCCCAGTGATTGACCTGATTTGGCGTAACTGATTAAGAATATCTTCGATATTTATGATTTTATCGGGGTATGTAGATGTTAGATCTTCTTTTATTTTTTTAAAATAATTTAATGAATTATCTTTTAGAGCCTTTTCCACCTCTGTTGTTAAAGTAGCTATATTAGGAATGCCAAGTGCACATGATGTGCCTGCGCCAAAAAAGAAACTATATTTTTTCGAATAAGAGAGCTGGTTCTTTAGTTCTCGGATTTCTCTTACGAGATTCAATTTTATCATTAACTTTTCTCCTTATGTACTTTAAATAACCCTTTTACACATAACTCACGCTTCAATGAGCTTCACTGCCTGATGATTAAAGAATGCCAATTTTAAGATTGTTAAACCATCCCTACTTTTCTCGATAATAATTTTATTTTATAATTATATTTTCCCACGCAATTTTTCCTGTCATATCAACATTCATAGAAAAACAAATTAGTTTAAGCGCAAACTTTCCAAACTTCTCACCCGGACATATCTCAAAAACATAAAAACTGTCCGGCTCTAAAATCGTATCCGCAACCCTTTTGGTAAAAGCATAATTAGTAGCCCCTTTCACTTCACTAACGCTGGGATAACATATACAATCCAGTTTATGTGAATTCTTAGCAGGATTATCAAAGTACATTTTTGCAATCGCTGCAGTAATCTTATATTTATCATCTCCGTACGAGTCTATATTTTTATCTTCATCCCGATAGACTTCATTCAAAAATCTATCAATTTTATTATTCTTTTGAGCCTGGCCTTTACTTAACCCGATTTTTACTTCTTTATACTCACCCCAATTAATTATCTTGCCTTTTCCGTCTATAAATTTTGCTCTATCAGGAAATCCGAAAGCAACAGATTCAATCTTATGCGAGTTTTTCCTCCGACATCTCATAACAGTAACTAAGCCGTGATAATCCGGCTTTATTTCTAATATTGCAGTTTTCAATGAACCGCTACAATAAAAAACAGGATGTTTTGGCCAATGTACACGTCCAAAATCCAATACATCCTCAGGATTGCGGCACCATATTTTCTTTACATGTTTAAAAAACGTAAATTTGTTTTTTGTTTTTTCATTTTTCCTGGCTCGATATACATATTTATGATAGCCCGGGAAGTGTATACATTTATATCCAATCTTCATTAAATCCCAGACCTCTTCAAATATAGCTTTGGACATTTCATTTTTTAAATTTAAATCTCTTAACCCTTTAATTCTTTGATCTATTTCCTCAGTAGTCATTTTTCTTTACCCCAAATCTCTCTGATTTTTTGTTTTATTTTTTGTTCAAAGAGCGTGATTAAATCTTTTGTGGCTTCAACTGCTTTTTGTTCTTTTTCGATCTGGGCAACAATTCTTTTTTGGATATCAACGGACGGATAAGGCAACTTATATATCCTATATACATCGTTTCTGTTTAAGCCAGGGATACCTGCACCACCTTTTAATTGTGGTAAGTTAAGACCTTGTAGAACGAAATATAAAAATTTGAAACTATATGATTTATCTTTCAGCTCAACATAATATGTTGTATCAATTGGAAAACAATTTGAGTCAACCCATACAACTTCTCCGGCTGACCCTTTACGGCCAATAATAATCGCAGGGCCTTTTACTATATAATCATCATGATAACCAGCAATACCATTTGATCCCATAACTGGATATTTAGTGCCTTTTCGATTTTTTGAAGGTAAACTACTTCCATATTCAAAGCTACAAACTTTTTTAAACTCCACCATTTCCCAATCAGGATTAATATCAATATGCGGTTTGTAGTTTTCGACAACCTGACACGCGCCCTCGATTATTTTCTGATAACTGTCCAGTTCGGCAATAATCTGTTCCTGCACTTCAAGCGAGGGAAGGGGGATTTTTATATTTTCAATCTGTTTTCTACTTATGCTATCAAAGACAGAACCACCACCGCCTTTAATATCATTTTCTTTAGATTTCAGAAGATAAAATAAATATTTATAATTAATCCTATCTCCAACGTGAATAGCAGATAGACCTCTTCCTATACATATTTTATCGCTACAAATATTCACAGGGCCAACAGGCGCTCTGACTGACATCAAAATATCATTAGCAACAGCGACCTTAGTAACACGTGTAGTCCACTTACTAGGTTTGCCAAGATAAATATTCCCAAAATCTGTTTTCCCTTGATAAAAAGGAGTTCCTTTACTTTTAGAATTATAATATTTTCCTTCTGGCGATTGCCCTGCGATAATCTTCGCCACTTCCTCTAATTTCACCACTGGATATTCTGTTGTAGTTATTTCTGAAACTGAATACCGATTACCATTAAGATTATAATCTCCACTTTCTGCGATTTTTGTTTGCTCAACCAGAGAGGCAAGCTTCGCTTCATCAGAACTGAACTCAAATTCTTTATTTTCAATAATGCTCTGCTTGTATCTCGTGATTACTTCTAAAGCCAATGGCAAATCGCTTCCCTTAACCTCTCTTCTCTGTGCGCCCAACCCAAAGCCATCATTGTTGATTTTTATAAATAAAATCCTATTCGTCTTTTTTGCCAAATTTTTATCCAACATCAATATTGATGTCTTAACTCCGGAGTAAGGGTTAAACACTCCCGCGGGCAAAGATACAACCACATAAAGTGAACGGTCGACTAACATCTTGCGCAGTTTCTTATAAGCAGTGCCTGACTGAAAGATAATGCCTTCGGGAACAATAATGCCCGCCCGGCCGTTAGGATTTAAGTGCTCAGTAATATAATCAACAAAAAGCACCTCCGAACGCTTTGCCTGCACACTAAACCGTTTATGCGGCCTTATCCCGCCTTTTGGGCTCATGAACGGCGGATTTGCTAATATTACATCAAATACTTCCTGCCATTTTTCCTCTGAGGTTAATGTATCATACTCATAGATTTTGGGATTCTTAAACCCGTGCAGATACATATTAACCAATGACAATCTCACCATATCCGGCGAAATATCATAACCTGAAAAGTTTTCAATGAGCCTTTTCTTTTGAGCTGGAGTTAAATGTACCCGGCCGTCTTTTTTATTTTTTTCTAAGATATGCTTATACGAAGAAATCAAGAATCCGGCCGTACCGCAGGCGGGATCAAGAATAGTCTCGTTTTTTCCTGGGTCAACCACCTTCACTATAAAATCAATAATATGTCTGGGCGTCCTAAACTGTCCGGCATCGCCTTGTGAGCCCATTACAGAAAGCAGGTACTCAAAGGCATCTCCTAATTTCTCGCTATGGTCATATTCAAACTCGCCAATACATTTAAGAAAACTTTTTAAGGTTTCAGGATCACGATACGGCAAATAAGCATTTTTAAAAATATCCCTAAATAACTGCGGGATATTCGGATTCTGATTCATCCGCTGAACAGCTTCGCCATATAAACCAACAAGTTCATGCCCACTCACACGAGGATCGAAAATCTTACTCCATGAGTATTTCTTGTATTCACCGGTAAAAAATTTGGGTCTTCCTCCCAATTCCTCAGACTGTTTGTCCATATCGTCCATAAATTTATAAATAAGAGCTATGGTAATCTGTTCAACCTGTGTCTTGGGGTCAGGGAGTTTTCCGACAAGGATATCCCTTGCTGTATCAATGCGTCTTTTTGTTCCGTTGGTTAGCATATCGTAATTTTCCTTTAAGCCGCAAAGGCATTCAATGGCACATAATCTTTTATATACTCAACAACCGGGTCTTTCCACCCATCAAGCTCTTTTAAATCCCTCATTGTAAAGCCGGGATTAGTTTCAAGCCTGCCATATTCTTTAGAGTTCAAAATTTCCCGCAACTCGGTATCTAAAATATATGCCTTCATAAACTGGCGTATAATATGAATAAACTTATTTTCGGGATGATAAAGAGAGATAAATTTTTCAATTTCTTCTTCGAGCAAATCATCCTTTGTTTTAAATTTTTTAATGCGTCCAAATATCTTCTCTAATATTTCACGCAAACTTAGCCGGCGGTCAAGTTTAACTGACCTTCTTAATTTATCCAGGTTAAAATATTCTTCCGGTTTATCAAAAACTTCTCTTTTTATATAGCTTTCGGCTTCTTCGTATTTGCCTTCATAAATTTTGTCTTTAACATATTCATTACCTTTAACAACTTCTTCAAACTTCTCAAAAAACTTCCGGTCAATTTTCATGCCTTCAAAACCTATAGGCGTCTCGGCAATTTCTTTTAAGGGGTCAAGACGCGTATTTTCATATTCATACGATGGTGACGGCGGGGGAAACGGCCCCGGCCCTTTTCCGGTTTCCGGTGGCAGTTCTATAACTTCATCATAATTAAATTTTTCTTCAAAATATTCGCAATTGGCAAAGAAATCAAAAAGTTTAAACCTCTCCTTTTTAACCACATATTTTTCTATCTTTCCCAGCTCGTTTCTTTCGCTATAAACAAAATCATATTTTCTGGTTCCCCGCCCTTTCATCTGAATAAAATTTTGAGGGGAAAAGATAGGACGCATTAGGCATAAATTTAAAATATCCTCACAATCATAACCTGTTGTCATCATCCCTACGGTAACGCACACCCGGGTCTTGCTGGAATTATAGCCGTCCTTAAAGATTGTATGCCCATTTAGATTATTGTTTGAAAAGTTAATTGTCATTTGCTGGGAGCCATCAATATGGGATATTACTTGCACCGCAAAATCAGATTTGTATTTACCCGGATAAACCTTATGTGCCAGCTCATTAAGTATCTGTGTGATTTTCGAAGCGTGATTTTGGCTAACGCAAAAAATAATACTTTTGCCAATCTCGCCAGTTAACGGGTCTCTTAGTGCTTTTTCTAAAAATGTCCGGCACAATGTCCTGTTAGTCTTTTCTGAGTAGAATTTTCGTTCAAAATCCTTTTGGAAATAAGTCTTTTCTTCCTCTTCGCCTTCCTCATTTTCTATTAGTACAGAATAGCCCATTTCTGAAAGCAATTCGGTTGTTATATCTGTTCTGGCATCTACAACAATAGGGTTTACGAGATAATCGTCTTTTACTCCATCCAAAAGAGTATACCTGAATGTTGGATTGCTCGCCTCGCATCCAAAGGTTTTGTAAGTATCAAGCAACTGACGTCTTTCTAATTTACGCGGGTCTTTCTCAGCTAATTTCTTTTCGTCAATCTTTTTTAAATAATCTTTTGGCGTTGCGGTGAGCCCTAATTTATAACCAGTGAAATATTCAAACACTGCCCGGCTGTTGCCGCCTATCGACCTATGAGCTTCGTCGGATATAACCAAATCAAAATCAGTTGGTGAGAATAAATCTTTATACTTGTTATTAAAAAGAAATGATTGAACAGTGGAAACTACAATTTCAGCTTTTTTCCAATCACCTCGATTTTCTTTGTAAATTACAGATTTATAATCATTTTTAAGGTATTTTACAAAATTTTTCCATGCTTGATCCTCTAACTCTAACCTATCAACAAGAAAAAGCACCCTTTTTGCATTACCTGTTCTTAAAAATAACTTAATTACACCTGCTGCAACAAGCGTTTTTCCTGTGCCTGTTGCCATTTCAAATAGAAATCGATTTTTATTTTCTTTTACCGCGTCTTGCAAAGATTTAACAGCGTTTATCTGATAATCTCTTAGGAATTTGAGATTATTATCAATAATAAAATCATTTCTTCTATCCTCATCTATCCAATTAGGATCGCTCTTGTAATCTGGTTTTTGAGTAATGGCAATATAATCTGAATCAATATACTCACGGACTAGATTGTCCGGATTAGGCTTGAAAGATTTTTTGTACGTTAATGATTCATATGTAGGGAAAGCGGTAATGATATGCGGATTGCCTGTTTCAATATCCCAAAAATAATGAAGGTTACCGTTAGATAAAATTACAAAACGAACATTAAGGTTTTTGGCATATTTGCGAGCTTGTTCTTTTCCGGCTAAAGGATCTTTGTCCTCTTTTTTTGCCTCTAAAACCACAAAAGGAAATCCTTTATCATCTAAAAGAATATAATCAGTAAATCCATTTTTTGTTTTCTCAAAATCTTCACCAAGATCAGTAAGAACTTGCTCGGTAATCTTTACGTTTGTTTCAAGGCATATATTAGCCTTGGCGGTATCCGTATCGAAAAAACACCATCCGGCATTTTCAAGATATTTGTTTATGCGTATACGAGCTTTTGCTTCTTTTGCCATAATATTATTCGGAATTAATAACAGACACCTATTTCCTATCCACTTCCCTCATCTTCTTCTTTCAGCAACTGCTCTTCTTTAAGAAAAAAGGGACAGTCCACCCGCTCACTGCGCTCGCTTGGGACTTTCCCCATTTTCTTTGAGTCGGTTGCATCTTCAACAATATCATTCACCGGTTCAAATAACCAAGCGAAAAATCGTTCTGCGAATCCAGATTTCTTGTTATTCATAATACATAACTCATTTTATAGAAGCATATTAACATAAATTGGACACTTCTCCATCTTCTAAAATTTTGACATTTTTGAATAATTGCGGGTACCCTTGGGCTTTTAGAGGAGATTTTTCTGGCGCAAAAGGCGCTTCTTTCTTAATGGATAATTTAAAATGCGGTTGTTCAAGCGGGATATACTACAATCGCTTTATCAATAAAAAATTATACCAGATATTTATCTGATGGGAAGGAGTTTGTCGTCGAGAAAGTTAGGAAGAAAAAGGGGACAGTCCACGCACTCGCTTCGCTCGCTTGGGACTTTCCCTATTTTCTCTATTTCCTCAGGCACCTTAACCGGGAAAACCAAGTATTTTATATACATTAGCTTTCCTATCAGAAAAATCAGGAGGAGTTAGCTTGTCCCTAAAAACTTCGATTATACCTTTCTCCTCAAGTTCCAGCAATCCCAAAGAAATGGTAGTATCACTTATACCGTAAAGTTTTTCCATATCCTTCTGACTGCGGAACCAGCAAGGATACCGGCTGGAACGGCCGGCTTCGTATAGACAAATCAGATACATATACTTTGCCCGCATGGAAAGCTCCCCGGTATAATCCCAGTATTCAAAAGGAATTATTATAGATGGGCTATCCTTAGTATTTAAAGAAACTACCCCTTTCTTATAATCAATAAGGCCGTAGCGCCTGAGACGCACCAATAAGCGATGTATCCTTTCATAGAAGTAATGATGCTGATTACGGTATTTTCCTAACTTCCCGCGAACCGTATAACCCATCGCTTTAGCCAAAACATCATAATCAACATCAAAAGCAGCCTCCCCGCTCTCCCGCCGTATCCTGAATAACAGCAAATAAAGATCTAACTGCTTTACAGCCTGGCTTTTAAGAAGCCTGCGGCCTGTTTCAGGCAAAAGAAGGAAATCCGAAGAAATAGCAACACCTTCAACTGAAGGCAGAAACATATCTTTATTCTGAAAAGGGATCCCCTCAACATACTCTTTAAAAGCAAGGCCATCCTCCAAAGAATCCGAAAAACATGTAACTTCATAATTATCTTCTATCGCCGCCCTTGACCAGTTGGCACTACCTATAAATACATACCTGTCATCAATAACAACACCCTTTACATGTAAGAGATGTTCCGGAGTATCAAAATATACAATAATACCGTTTTCTTTTAATTTTTGATAAGCAAGGCGATTTTCTTTAAACTTTGAATCTTCCAAAATCACCCTGACATCAACCCCCCGCTTTTTAGCATCTACGAGATCATCAACCAGTTCATTTATCGGGCCACCCCCTCCCGGCTCCAGAATAATGAAGTACATCGCAACCACAATCGAGCCTTTAGCCCGGGTTATATATTCACGAAGGGTTTGCTGATATGTTTTGCCGCAAAGAATATCGGCAAAAAGAAAAGAAGAAAAAAACAAAAAACAAATAATGCACGTAAAAAATAAACTTTTAAATTTTGACATGCGGAGAATTTAACAAATTAACGGGCATTCTTCAATGATTAAAAGAAGATAAGATCTCTCCCATGAGAAAAATGGGGACAGTCCACGCACTCGCTTCGCTCGCTTGGGACTTTCCCTATTTTTCTTGCTCGCTTGGGACTTTCCCTATTTTCTTTTAGAATCTTAATTTAATACCGCCACCGATAAGCCAAGTGCTTAAGTTGCTGTAGTCTTTACTGTTTCCATCCAATTTGAAGGTAGTATCGCCGGCATTCAAGAGGTAGGAACCTTCAAAAAATATTGCGACATTATCAGCGTAATAATAATCAATACCTACACCAAATTTACCGAGGATAGAATTTTTAGGATCAGCTTTTAAACCCGTAGTATTGCTGTTGAAGTCGTTAAACGCGTAGCCGATTCCAATCGTCGCGTACGGCTTGTACTGTTCCCATGGATATCCCGCGACAATATTAAAAAGCAGGGGGACTGTTTCGATTTTGCCGGTTCCTCTGTTCAGAACAACATTTTCAACATCAAATGTGACAAAACCTGATTCTATTTCAAGAGCTATGTAGTCGTTGAAGTCATAGCCGACCCCGAATAGAGTTGCCCAACCATTTTCAAAATCGCTCTCAGAAGCAACAGCCCAGCTTGCCTGCCCTTTTCCATATAAATGCTCGGTAAAATCGTCCTGGGCGGCCGCAAAACCGGACATAAGAAACAGCGCAGTAAAAACTAACAACAACTTTTTCATGTTACATACTCCTATCTTAGTTTAACGAAGCATTTTCTATTTATTTTTTATAAGGGCCTGGAGGAATTCCAGGTCCAGGATATACAAAAACCTGTTCGTTTGCCTGTTTTGCAAGTGGAATATAATTAGGTGCTGCTTTAGTCATCGCAGCATTCACTGCCACTATAATAACATCCGCCAGCAAATTCCCGGAGCCGGCACCTTGAGAGGTATATCTCACTACAGAGTCCTCCTGCCATAAAACAACCCCTGTTTTCCCATCTTTTATAATATATTCTAGTCCTACCGTTACCGTTGTTGCAATTAACGCATATTGAGCATCCCAACGCTTAATTTTGATATACAGGACAGCATCGGATCCAAATAATTCACACAATTTTTCAGTTGACGCACTGTGAACCAAATCCGCATCTGACAACCCATCATCCTCCAACACTCTCTTTACCATATGCACAGGAAAAACATAATATCCTTGCTCTGAAACAGGCACAGAAATGGTAGATAAAAAGTAATCAGGCGCATCGACATCTACAGTTTCATTGACAACCGGAACTATTAAAATAGACCTGGGGTTTGCGGACATAAACTTTGTATAATCTTTTTTCACGGTTGTTGCACACCCGCTCACAAAAAACAATAATGCAAATATTAAAAATCTTTTTGCCATTTTTATCATCCCTATCTTATTCTTCTACCACAACTGCAAAAGTATTATCCATCATTCTTTCCGCGTTTTCGATCATTTTGTTCATAAAACATTGCGATTCCGGCCACAAGTTCTTTTCTTTTTGAAAATATACAATAGCATCCGGATATCTTTGTGATTCATAAAGCATATATCCATATTCGGCATAAATTCCAGGAGGAACTTTCCCCTTCCTTTCCGATTTTTTAATTATTTTTTCCAGATTTTTTATAAATCTCTCTTTCTGTGTTGGATCTTTATAATATTTATATAAAGAAGATTCATAATTTTTCCAGGCATACATTTGAGAAGCACAGCCGGAAAACACAAAATAACTCAAAATAAAAAATAAAAAAAACCCTCTCTTCATAGCATTCCTTATCATTTAAGATGTATAATTTTTAACCCGCTTCCCACAAATATTTCTTTAGAATAAAGCTTGCTTCCATCTCTCGATTCAATTACAACATAATGAGTCCCAGATTCAACCATCAACACGTCCGGCTTACCATTATAATCATTTGTATTCCCAATTCTTAAACCATCGATATATAGGGTAGAATATCTTGGAGCACCTTTAAATGCCAGGGTTGGACGAGTATCATCGGTAACTACCTGAGTAGAAGACCCCGCACATCCCGAAACTAACAAAATGATTAATAATAGTGATGATATAGTTTTCATTTACCTTTCCATTCCTTCCACAAAGATATCTTTTAACATGGTTTCATCTATGGCTCCACTTACAAGATTGCAGACTGACCCTTCGTTTACTTCGTTGTCTCCAAATAGCTTGACAACTTTTACGGTTGCGATCTTCTCGGGGGGCAGTTCTATGTTAAACCCACTTTGTTTGCTTTTTACAACTTTGGTTCTCTTCATTACGATTAACATATCTCCAACTTTCAACCCTTGTAATCTTCCCCCGCTAACAAAGATATTATCGTCCTGTATATCTAAAATATCTGTTCGCCAGGGGCGTTTTTCCAAAGTCGTTATAATATTATCAATTACATCTGATATAGCAACCGATATTGCTCTATCATTTAAAGTTGCATCATATGCAGCCTGGCTGCCATAGCCGGCAACTTCACCAGATTCAGTACTTGCCTCTCCGGCCCCGACGGCCGAGAAAAACGCATGTCCTGTCTGTTGATCAACAAGTCTAATGCTGACCTTCGCCCTTGCTGTCTGCAATTTTGTTCTGCTTAAAAATCCTGATTTTCCTCCTACAGATCTTCCAAATTCAGTCACAGAACCTAATATAAGAGCATCAACACCGATAAGATCGTTGGTTTCCGAAATCTTTTGTTCCTTTTGCAACCTTTCTAAATCCGGCCTTTCAAGAACCAAAAATTTACCTGATTTAATTAACTGGACTGCAAGCATATCGGACGCTTGTTTGCCTACGTTATCCAGAAACTCGTCACTCATTAATGTTCTGCCGTAATTCGTTTCATTGCTAAATCTGGCGATAGCTATTTTCCTTTTATAATTTTTTGTTTTGGGAATAGAAATCTCTTTCTGTGCTTCTAATTGCTCAGTTCTTCCAACAGGCGATTCCACAGGTTTTGTTCTTTGTGATACAGTTGCACATCCTGAAAAAACAAATGCTAAAACCACACTCACAATCCTTATTAGTTTCATTTTCGTATCCTTTACAGTAAATTACTCTACATTTACTACAAATAATGTATTCCCTAAAATTTCCAAACAATTATGCCTATATATCAGTATGTGAGGTATATCCTATAAAAACATCCTCTCACTTGTCAAAATAATAATTGATAAGACAAAAAAAAAGGAGCAGATTTCTCTGCCCCCTTTTTAGATATAGTAAAAAATTTAGAAATGGTATTTTAAACCGCCGCCTAAAAGCCAGGTATCAAGCTTTACTTTTTCGGTTGCCGATAAACCACCCGACTTGGCAGTTAGATCGGCTCTGTTTATTATATACGCTCCTTCAACATACAGGGCAACGTTTTCATTTACATAAAAATCACAGCCAATGCCGAATTTAGCGATTAAGGAACTATCCGCATCGGTATCTATGCCGCCGGCAGCATCATTCCAATTATTAATTCCAGCGCCGAGCCCCACAACACCATAGGGATAAATCATGTCCGTAGCAGGATAACCAATAATGGCATTAAAAAGTAATGGAACCGTAGAAACATTTCCACCATCGATTCCCTCGATGTCTTTTACATCGTTTTTATAATACCCTGCTTCAAATTCTAAAGCTAAATAAGTATTCAGGTCCAATCCCGCGGCGCCGCCGACATAAAGTCCGCTTTTTAAATCATTATCTGTTGGCTCTGCCCAGGACGCAAACCCTTTAAGATATGAACACTCAAGAACCTCGTCCCCATCAAGCAATCCATCGGCAGATGCAAAACTTGTTACAAGCAACAACGCAACTGCAATTAACATTACATTTTTCACTTCATGCCCTCCTTTTAAAATGACAATGACAGTAGGTTAAAACCGTATAAATATCACACAATAGTAATGTTTGTGTCAATATAAAAATTACCCCACAAAAAACGTCTGTGACCTTTTTGGGCCCACAGAAATTATCCATGGCTTGCTTCCAACCAGTTCAGAAATTCTTTTTATATACTTTTGCGCTCTTTCTGGCAAATCAGAATATTTTTTACACTGGGTAGTATCTTTGTTCCAGCCTTTAAAAGACTCATAAACAGGTTCACATTTTTTCAAAACTTCCAGGACCGGAGGAAATTCTTCCAGCACTTTTCCGTTATATTTATAAGAGGTGCATATCTTTATCTCATCCATTGAATCAAGAACATCAAGTTTTGTAATTGCCAGAGAGCTTATGGCATTTATCATCACGGCATATTTCCCTATAACAGCGTCAAACCAGCCGCATCTTCTGGGGCGTCCGGTTGTCGCGCCGTATTCCCCGCCTGTTTTTCTGACTTTTTCCCCAAGGGCAGAATCAAGTTCAGTGGGAAACGGGCCTTCTCCAACCCTTGTTATATATGCTTTCATAACACCCACAACTTTATCAATAACTGTCGGGCCTATACCTGCTCCCGTGCAGGCGCCGCCCGCGGTAGGATTGGATGAGGTAACATAAGGATAGGTTCCATGGTCAATATCGAGCAAAGTCCCCTGAGCGCCTTCACAAAGAACATTTTTACCGCCGGAGATTGCCTTATTGATAAAAGAATACCCTGAAACTACAAACTTTTTTATCTTTTGGCCGTATGCGGCAAACTCATCAAAAATATCCGCAAGATTGACAGGATTTTCTTCATATACCTTAGTTAAAATAGTATTTACGTCTACCAGCCTTTCTTCCAGTTTATGCTTAAGCAATTCAGGGCAGATAAGATCGGATATTCTTATCCCGCACCTGGCATACTTATCCGCGTAAGAAGGGCCTATACCCCTGCCGGTAGTTCCTATCTTCTTGACTCCTTTTTTCCCTTCTTTTAATTTATCAAGCATCCTGTGGTAAGGAAAGATCACATGCGCTGTTTCACTTATAACCAATCTGTTTTCAACATCCACACCATTTTTTTTGAGCTCTTCAATCTCTTCAAGAAGAACCCTGGGATCAACTACAACGCCATTACCGATAACACAAATTTTGCCGTCTCTTAAAATACCGGATGGAATCAAGTGCAGTACATGTTTTTTACTGCCGATTTCTACGGTGTGCCCCGCGTTATTACCGCCCTGATATCTGACAACCACATCAGAGCCTTCAGTAAGAACATCTATAATCTTGCCTTTTCCTTCATCACCCCATTGAGTGCCGATTAGGACTGTTACTGACATTGCAATACCTCGTTTAGAATTTCACTAACTTCATATCTATAATATTCTTGTTCTTCTTAATTTCTTCAATAACTTCGTCAGTCACCGGATTATCAATGTTAATCACCGTAAGGGCGGTTTCGCCTTTATCCTGCCTGCCAAGGGTCATGCTGGCAATGTTAACTTTACTTTCTCCAAGCGCTGTGCCAAGAAAACCAACCATGCCGGGAACATCCTTATTATGAACAATAAGAACATTTCCAGACGGAACCATATCTATCCTGTAACCGAAAACCTTGACTATCCGCGGATCATGTTTATGCGCGAGTATTGTCCCGGAAACAGCGACAGAATCCTTCTTGCCTTTTACAACAACATCTATTAAAGTGGCAAAATCCTCCGACTCACTTATCTTGGATTCAATAACTTTAATCCCGCGCCCTCTGGCTATGCCCGGAGCATTAACCATATTTACCGGTTCCTGCTGAATCTTTTCAAAAAGGCCTTTGAGGATGGAAACAGTTACAGGTTCAACATTAAACTCTGTCAAATCTCCGGAATAGGCCACATTGATTTCTTCAACCCCGAAGGAAACAAGGCTCGAGAGCAATATTCCGATTTTCTCACCGACCACCATATAGGGTTCAAGAATCTTAAAGAGCTCAGGGTCTACTGAAGGCGTATTAACAGCATTAGCGATTTTATTGTTTTTTAGATAGTCAACAATTTGAGAAACAACATCCACCGCTACATTTTCCTGGGCTTCTGCCGTGGAAGCTCCAAGGTGAGGAGTCAACACAACGTTTGAAAGTTCACACAGTTTTCTGTCCTTCGGCGGTTCGCCGCTGGCATAAACATCTATTGCCGCGCCCGCGACCCGGCCGTCTTTAAGCGCCTCATAAAGAGCGTCCTCATCAACAATACCGCCCCGGGCACAATTTATTATCCTGACACCTTTTTTCATCCTGGAGATGGTTTCCTTATTTATAAGATTACGCGTGTCATCATTTAGCGGCGTGTGTACAGAGATTACATCGGCGCTCTTATAGATATCATCCAGCTTCGCGACTTCCACATCAAGCTTCAGAGCTTGTTCTTCCGAAAGAAACGGGTCATAAACCATGACTTTCATATTAAAGGCTTTTGCTCTCTTTGCTACCTCCGTTCCAATACGCCCCATTCCTATTATCCCAAGCCTCTTTTGCGAAAGTTCAGAACCTTTGAATTTTTTGCGGTCCCATTTTCCCTCAATCATACTTTTATATGCCTGAGGAATATTCCTGACCATGGAAAGCATTAACGCCATGGTATGTTCCGCGGTCGAAAGAGTATTGCCGCCGGGGGTATTCATGACAATAATCCCTTTCTTCGTAGCCGCGGGGATATCAATATTGTCAACACCAACACCGGCTCTGCCGATAATCTTTAAACCAACCGCGTTATCAATAACATCGGAAGTAACTTTCGACCCGCTCCTGACAATAAGAGCGTCATAACCCTTCTTAATTTCTTCTTTCAAATCAGCCGGCGGAATTTCAACAAATTCGAAACCGCTATCTTTAAGCATGTCCAAGCCGGTTTTAGAAAGCGGGTCACTAACAAGAACTTTCATTTATTTAACTCCTCTTTTTATAAGCTCGGCAACCGCGGCTTTCGTCGCGGATCCCTTATCAAATTTATATCCCAGTTCGGAAAGAACCATCTCCACAGCAGAAGAAGCAACCACTGTATCAAACTGATTCGCGTATCCCATCTGGGCAACCCTGAATATTTTACCTTTCACATGATCCTGCCCACCTGCCATGGTCACACCGTATTCATCACGTATTTTTTTCACAAAAGCAAGGCCGTCAACACCTTCAGGAAGAACAACCGCGGTCACAGCATTCGCGGGGTTTGAGGAAAAAAGTTTTAATCCTATGGCCTCAACAGCAGACCTCATTGACGCGGCATTATCCGCGTGCCTCTTCCAGACCTTTTCTATTGTTTCCTCTTTTATCATATCCAGCGATTTCTTAAGCCCGATAATCAGAGTTACAGCAGGAGTAAAGGCTGTGTCATTCTTATCAAGAGAAGCTTTAGCTTTCTTATAGTTGAAATAGAAATTAGATGTCTTCGCGTTCTCAATGGCCTTCCATGCTTTTTCACTCACGGCCGCGAAAGCAAGCCCCGGAGGAAGCATAAGCGCTTTCTGCGAGCCGGCTACAGCTATATCTACATTCCATTCATCTGTAAGAAGTTTATCGGCGCCAAGGCCGCTTACCGCGTCAACCACCAAAATCGCGCCGGTATCTTTTACTATCTCACCTATCTTGCGGATATCAGCTAATGTTCCTGTGGAAGTTTCTACAAGAGTGACGTAAACGGCTTTTACATCTTTATGTTGTTGAAGCAGATCTTTAATAGTTTCAGGATCGACACTTTTTCCCCATTCAACCGTAAGTTCTATCGCCTCCGCGCCAAAAGCCTTACAAAGGTTTTTCCATCTCTGTCCGAACTTACCGCCGGTAACTGTTATAGCTTTATCCCCCGGTGAAAGCACGCTGGAGACAGATCCTTCCATCGCGCCGGTCCCGGAAGAAGCAAACACAAGAACAGGATTTTTAGTCTGAAAAACATACTTCAGCCCTTCCTGAACTTCGGCAAATATGTTTTGGAATCTTTTTGTCCGATGGTGAAAAACCGGTTTTGCCATCTCTAATAATGTTTCAGCAGGCACCTGGGAAGGCCCGGGAGCAAGCAGGAATTCTTTCTTCATATTGTTATCTCCTGATTTATTTTTGTTTAACACAGGCGTATTGTAATACCTGATCCATTTTCTCAACAAGTATAAATTTTAAATCTTTTTTAATTTTAGAGGGTATTTCCATTAGATCTTTTGAGTTCAGCTTAGGGATTATAATCTTTCTCAGCTTTGCCCTGTGAGCCGCAAGCACTTTTTCCTTTATTCCGCCTACGGCAAGAACTTTTCCTCTCAAGGTAATTTCTCCGGTCATAGCGATATCACTTCTAACCGGTATTCCTGTTATAGCCGAATAGAGGGCTGTTGCCATGGTTATTCCCGCTGAAGGGCCATCCTTCGGTATAGCACCCTCCGGAACGTGGACATGAATATCCTTGTTTTTATGAACATCCTTTGAAACTTTCACATCTTTACTTCTTGTCCTTATAAAACTCAAAGCCGCCCGGGCAGATTCCTGCATAACCTCTCCAAGCTGGCCCGTAAGCATAAGCTCTCCCTTTCCCGGCATCAATACTGTTTCAATTTTTATAATATCTCCGCCGGCCTGAGTCCATGCCAGGCCTGTAGCAACTCCGACATCACTTTTATGCTCCTTCTTTTCATAAGAATACTTGGGAACATGCAAGTATCTTAAAACCGATTTTTTTGTTATAATTTTACGCTTTTTTATGCCGTTTCTAACAAATTCCATGGCAACTTTTCTGCATATCGCAGCTATTGTCCTTTCTAACTCGCGAACACCCGCTTCCCTGGTAAAACTTATTATAATAGTTTTTAACGCTTCGGTGGAAAAAATAACCTTGCCGGACACTAATCCATGTTCTTTTAACTGCTTTTTGACAAGAAAATCTTCAGCAATTTTCACTTTTTCCCAATCGGTATACCCGGGGAGCTCAATTACTTCCATCCTGTCTCTCAGGGTAGGATGTATCATATCCGGAATATTCGCGGTGGTAATAAACATAACATGGGACAAATCAAAATCAACTTCCAGATAGTGGTCATTGAAAGTACTATTCTGTTCCGGGTCCAGAACCTCAAGAAGAGCGGCAGAAGGATCCCCATGAAAATCTTTTGACAGCTTATCAATCTCATCGAGAAGAAAAACAGGATTCTTTGTCCTTGTCTTTTTTAAAGACTGAATTATCCTGCCGGGAAGAGATCCTATATAAGTTCTTCTGTGCCCCCTGATTTCCGCTTCATCCCTTACTCCGCCAAGTGAAATTCTTACAAAATTCCTTCCCAACGCGCGGGCAATGGATTTCGCGAGAGAAGTCTTACCAACACCCGGAGGGCCTGAGAGACATAAGATCTGCCCTTTTGTCCCGCCGGTAAGTTTTTTCACTGCCAGATATTCGAGAATCCTTTCTTTGGGTTTCTTCAAGCCATAATGATCTTCTTCCAGTATTTTCTCCGCGTTTTTAAGGTCAAGATTGTCTTTTGTTGTTTTAGACCACGGCAATTCGACCAGCCAGTCTAAATAATTCCTTACTACTGTTGCTTCAGGAGAAACAGGCATAACCTTCTCAAGCTTGTTCAGTTCTTTTAAAGCGATTTTCTTCGCGGAGTCAGGCATCCCGGCAGCTTCAATCTTATTTTTTATTTCCTTGAGCTCACCGACATATTCACCCTCTTTGCCCAATTCTTTTTCAATAGCCTTCATCTGCTCATGAAGATAATAATTTTTCTGGCTCTGTTCTATTTGCTTTCTAACCTGGCCTGTGATTTCTCTCTCTATCTGTAAGATTTCTATCTCGGAATTTAGAATCTCCCCTAATTTTTTAAGCCTTTGAACAGGATCTTTGATCTCAAGAACTTTATGCTTATCGTTTATTTTTACCATTATATGCGAAGCTACTGAATCGGACAGGCGGTCAATATCCTCAATATCATAAACGGCAGACATTATTTCGTTAGGTATCCTGGGGTTTAAGTTTACATATTTTTCAAATAAACTTGTCGTGGACCTCATCAAAGCTTCTATTTTATTGTTTTTCGGGACATCAACATATACCTCCTCGGCCTTCACCTTAAACATCTTTTCCGTAGATAAATATTTTAAGATGGTTATTCTCTTATAACCTTCAATGAGAACTTTGGCAGAACCGTCAGGAAGCTTAAGGACCTGAAGTATTTTTGATGCTGTGCCGATTTTATAAAGGTCACCGGGCAAAGGTTCATCTTTCTCGCTGTCAATTTGTGTTGCCAGCACCAGAACCTTGTTTTCCATCATCGCATGCTCAATGGCGGCAAGTGATTTTTCCCTGCCGACCAATAAAGGCACTACCATAGACGGGAAAACAACAATATCCCGGAGAGGAAGAAGTGAAAAAGTATCCCCGAATTCCTCTCTTAAAGATTTTCTTTTTGTTTTCTGCTGTTCTATCTTTGCCATATAGGCCTATGCTATTTTTTTATGTTTTATGAATTCAGGTTCGCTTTTCTTCTCTACTGTATCGGTGGTAATCACAACCTCTTTAACATTCTTCATAGAAGGGATTTCATACATAACTTCCATCATAATTGATTCTACAATATTCCTCAAGCCTCTGGCACCGGTTCCCTTTAATGCAGCCTTTTTAGCTATTGCTTCAATGGAACCTTCTTCAAAAACAAGGTTTACATCTTCAGTTGAGAGAAGTTTTCTGTACTGTTTTATAAGAGCGTTTTTGGGTTCGGTAAGAATCCTAATCAGATCGCTTTCGGTAAGTTTTCTAAAATCGGCAAGAACAGGAAGCCTGCCGACAAACTCAGGAATCATCCCGTATTTTATAAGATCCTCGGGTTCAGCAAGGCCGACAATATTGTCCCTCTTAACACTCGTCAATTCTTTTATGGAATTAAACCCTATAATCTTCTTTCCAATTCGCCTGCTGATTACTTCTTCAAGATTAACAAACGCGCCGCCGCAAATAAAAAGAATATTGGTTGTATCAACCTGGATATATTGCTGATGAGGGTGTTTGCGTCCACCCTGCGGAGGAACATTCGCAACTGTCCCTTCAAGGATTTTTAGCAGTGCCTGCTGAACGCCTTCACCGGAAACGTCTCTTGTTATAGATACATTATTTGAGGTTCTGCCTATTTTATCAATCTCATCAATATATACTATGCCTATTTCGGCCCGCTTCTTATTATAGTCAGCAGCCTGCAGAAGTTTTAAAATCACATTTTCAACATCTTCTCCGACATACCCGGCCTCTGTTAAGGTCGTGGCATCCACAATCGCAAAAGGAACATCCAGTATCCTTGCAAGTGTCCTGGCCATCAATGTCTTTCCGCTGCCGGTAGGGCCGATCATCAAAATATTACTTTTATCCAATTCCACGTCCACATCGTCATCGCGGAAATTATCAGCATCTATCCGTTTATAATGATTATGAACAGCAACAGATATGATTTTCTTGGCGTGTTCCTGGCCTACAACATACTCATCCAGCTGTTTTTTTAAAACAGCGGGTTTCGGGACAACCAGCTTAGGCAAGTCCTCTTCTTTCTCTATTTTCGCGGCGCTGTTTTTCTCGCCAGCCAGTATCCGTGAACAGATTTTGACACATTCCTCGCAGATATTTGTACCAACACCTGATACTATAATCTTTGTACTGGACTGCTCCCTGCCGCAAAATGAACATCTGTGCGGTTTATTGCCTCTAGTACCTTTTTTCATATTTCAGCCTACTTTTTTTTATGTTTAGGAAAAATAACTTCGTCAATAACACCGTACTTTTTTGCTTCTTCAGCTGACATAAAAAAGTCACGGTCGGTATCTTCCTCAATTTTTTTCCTGTCTTGTCCGGTATGTTTCACAAGAACATCGTTAATAAGTTCTTTTAAACGTGTAATTTCCTTTGCCCTTATATTAATATCCGATGCTGAACCTTCCGCTCCTCCCCAGGGCTGGTGAAGCATAATTCTTGAATTTGGAAGAGCATACCTTTTACCAGACGCGCCTGAGGCAAGAAGAATCGCGGCCGCGCTCGCAGCCTGCCCCATGCAATAGGTCGTTATATCACATTTTAAAAACTGCATAGTGTCATAAATCGCTAACCCCGCGGTCGCGGAACCCCCTGGAGAATTGACATAGAGGTTTATATCCCGTTCAGGATTCTCAGTCTGCAAAAACAGCATTTGAGCGATTACCAGATTAGCAACATTGTCATCTATAGCCGTCCCAAGAAAAATAATCCTATCCTTTAAAAGCCTTGAAAAAATATCATAGGAACGTTCTGTCCTGCCGGATTGTTCAACCACAATAGGAACAAGTGGCATATGGTTACCTCCTTACTCTTTAATTTCTTTTATTTTAGCTTTGTTTAAAATAAATTCCATCACTTTATCTTGTTCTAGACTATATCTTAAGTTCTCGAATTTATCTTTGGTTCCCAGACATTTCTTAACATCTTCTGTTTTCTGTCCCGAATGTTTCGCGATATCGTCAATTTTATTTCTCACTTCATCATCTGAAGCCTCAAGTTTGTTCTCTGTAATAATCCTACTCATTGTATAAGCAATTTTGAGGTTCTTTTCGGCTTCCTCCGCGGATGCCTTTTCAATGGAAGGTTTCTCTTTTTCTATATCCGTGTCTTTCATACCCTGTTTTTTCAGATGCTCTACCATATTCTCAAAAGCACGGCTTTTATTCCTCTCCAGTACAAACTGGGGTAAAGCAAAAGAAGTTTTTTTAAGAAAATACTCAAAAACCTGGTTTTTTACATCCTCTTCCTGAGCCCGGTTCCTGTCAGAAGTTATGTATTGCCTTAATCCTTTTTTGAATTCATCAATATTTTTATAATTCCCCATTTTTTTAACCAGGCCATCTGTTAATTCAGGAATATTTTTTGTCTTCAAACCAATCAACTTAAATTTAACCGCGGCAACCTCACCTGTAAATTCCTTTTGAAAATAATCTTCAGGCACTTTATCTTCAAACTCTTTTTCCTCGCCCGGCTTTATCCCTTTTATATTCGCGAACTTTAACGGAAAGAGGGTTTTCTCTTCAAGAGGCATCCATATATTACTCCGCTTGTCTATCACCTTTGAACCAACCGTCACATTATAGTCCACTACCGCAATATCACCCGCCGCGGCCCCTCTATCCTTTACATCATCAAAGCCGGCCTGCCTTTCCATTATCTGCTTCACGGCATCATCAACATCTTTATCCTTAACTTTAAAAACTTTTTTATTGATATCAATCCCCTCGCACTTCGGAAGGCTGAATTCCGGAAAAACATCAAATTCCGCGACAAAACTCAGATTCTCACCCTTGTTATAGTCCAATTTCGAAATAACCGGCTCTGTTACCGGATTTTCATCTGATTCTTTAACAGCTTCAGGATAAACATCAGGCAGTATCCTCTCAATTGTTTCCTTCTTTATTAAATCGCTGTATTTCGCGTTTATAATACTTTCGGGAACTTTTCCTTTTCTGAAACCCGGCACATTGGCACTCTCTGTAACCGATTTTTTTACTTCTTCGTACTTTTCGTTTACTCTTTCGGCCGGAACTTCAACTGTTAAAATCCTTCTACAGCCAGCGCTTTTTTCTACTTTTACCTGCAAATTATTAGCCATTTTTTTATAAAACCCCTTTACAAACCAGAAATTGAAATTTGAAAGTTTACACGAGTTAGTATTAGTATTAAATATTTTAAGAAATTACATACTACCCAAACAAAAATATTTTGTCAAATGTAATCGCAAATATTTAGAGAAACCACTGTTTTTCGAACAAAAAACAGCTAAATTCGGGCAATAACATACCTTTTTATTTAAAAAAGTGCTCATTTTGGGACGAAGATAAACGATCCCAAGAAACCTTGGGATCGCAGTTTTTTTGGAGCGAGCGACCGGGGTCGAACCGGCGACATCCACGTTGGCAACGTGGTGCTCTACCAGCTGAGCTACGCTCGCGAAATCAAGATGGATATTAAACCGCACTTCCACCTGTTTGTCAATATTAAAAC
>JAGLRQ010000063.1 GCA_023136205.1 Candidatus Auribacterota bacterium | reverse complement strand
CCGGTGTACGGCTCAGTGCTCTTGTCTATCTCATATTTTTTTAACGCGTGATTCATCCTGTAGCGCGGCCAGCTTCCGTCCAGTGTGTTTTTTAACGCCTCTGTTTTCAATAATCTGCAGCATTCTAATCTTGTCGCTTTACCGTCAGGGAAAGTGGTTTTGCCATCCAGAGCCTTGACATTCTGCCCATAAATCATGTCCAGTTTCCACTCTAAAGCGAGCCTGTCCCTGTATTCGATCATCTCCGGTATTTTGTATTTTGTGTCAATGTGAACCAGAGGTATGGGAACATGTCCGAAAAACGCTTTCCGCGTCAGCCACAGCAAAACCGTACTATCTTTTCCGATTGACCATAGCATACAGAGGTTTTTGAATTCGCTGTAGGCTTCGCGCAGAATATGGATGCTCTTATTTTCCAGTTTATCTAAATGGTTCACTGCCTATTGCTCCTCTCCGTTTCAATTATGCAATATATTTTCGCGCGTGTTTAATTTACCAGATTGGCGCTACAAAAACTACTCTTTTCCGTTTACTTTTTCCTTACGAAAAACACGAAAAACCTGAGCATTGGAACAATAAGTACCAAATTCCTCCGCGGCAAAGTGAGAATTCTCTCTTAGAAATTCAGCAAATGCTTTTTTTTCTCCGCCATTATGGCCTGTACAATTCCAATCGTCGAAAAAAATCACAGCTTCATCGTGAATAAGAGAAGCGCAAAAATTCAATGCTTCTTTGGCCGATAAATACATATCGCAATCAATCATTATTACACTTGCCCTGGCAATATTATGTTTTTTTATAATTTTTTTGTTAAGGATAGACTCAAAAAAACCCTTTACCAAAAACACCCTGTCCCAATCTACACCGGCCTTTGTCAGCACTTCTTCGGTAAATTCGTAATCCGCCTTGAACTGGCCCTGACACCACAATTTAGACGCGTCAGCGTCCGCTGAGAAAGGCAGGCCCTCAAAAGAATCAAATCCAAAAAGACGTGTATGACACAATCCAAGATTTTTTAAGGCGCGATCCATACATAACAGAGAAGTCCCCTGATAAACCCCAAACTCTAAATAATCACCCAGCTTCTCAGTATTTTTCTTAGCTGTTAAATACAACAAGGCTTCCCTATATTTTTTCTGGAGTTCTTCAACCGGCACAAGCATCCTGGAAATACGAAATTTGTTGACTAATATATTCGAAAGTTTAATCCTATGTTTTCTAAAAAGACGATTGAGAAACTTGTTAACAGCGCCAATTACCGGATTTCTTTTTATTCTCCGGAGAGGCCACATAACCATCTTTCGCATAAAAGAGAGACACATCTCATTTATTCTCCGATTTGCAAGGCATTCCTCTATTCTTGATCGCCCTGGCATTTGGGAAGTGTATGCAAATGTTCGGAGTATGTCAAGCGGGAAAATGGGACGTGTCTCTATCTAAATTTACTCTTGACAGATATTAATTAGGGATAGTACAATTCCCCATCACCATCACGGAGGCGAAAGTGCGAAAAACAATTATTCTCTCAATAGGCAGTCTTATTATATCTCTCTTAGTGCCGGCAGGTAATGCTGATGCTAAACAACTCGAAGCTTCTGCTGGCACTTATATGACAACTGAGGGAAGCACTACCGGACAAAGCACATTTGGCTGGAATGAAAAACCTTTTGCATTTTTACAATTCGATATTGACGATCCCAATTTGAAGTGGAAATGGTGGTACGGAAATGAACTAATTTCCAACTCGCAGGCCTCTAATCAAGCGCTAACGGCCTCTGTCGGCAGCAGCTATTTTAACTTTTGGAATCATCTTAATGACTGGGACACCGTTAAAAAGGCTGGCAGCTGGAGCATACAAGCACAATGGGGCTCTCCCGGGCTCGGGCCTATAACAAATATTGATTTTACCGTAACCCCTGAACCGGTAAACTCAGCTCTCTTTCTACTTGGCGGAGCAGTTTTAGCATTCGGCTGCCGCTGGAAAACAAAGCGGAGACAAAAGGCTTAAATCCGCTATCCTCAAATTTTTCTTGACAAACCATTACGGTACTTAGTATCATCCGCCTATGGATTGTAAGACAAGAAGTGTGTCCGTTAAACAAAAATGCAAAAAATTAAAAGGGGTATTAGAAGATGCGCACAAAACTAATTTTAGGGGTGTTTTTATTTCTTACGCTGGTATTCACAAATAGCGCGTTTTCTTTGGAATTTGATGATTTGTACACTGTTGCAACTGATGGAAGCACTACATTAAAAAACACATTCGGCTGGAATGAACAGCCATGGCTTTATTTAAATCTCCCCTCTCCTACCATGACCTTTACGGTTTCCTGGTGGAATCCAGACGGAACCAGTTCATACTACGATGATTTTGAACTAGTTACCAGCGGCGACAAGGCATGGCACTCATTGGATAATTGGTCTGATGTTGGCGGGCCCAGACAGTTAGGCTACTGGAATTTAAGAGCCGATTTTTCTTCTGCTGACGGCACCGGAACTGATACTGCCAACTTTACCGTAACCCCCGAACCGGTAAACTCAGCTCTCTTCTTACTCGGAGGAACTTTTTTAGCATTTGGATACCGCTGGAAAGCAAAACGTAAGAAAAAGGTTTAAACCGGAAACTTACTGCTTATCATCTTTCAAAAATTGCCGATAGAATTTAGCGATTCTATCGGCAATTTTTTAATTATAAGGGGTCAACTCCCTTTTTTTGATAAGGTAGGTAGTTATATGTCAAAATGAAGGGGAGTTAACCCCTTTATTGAACATGAAATACAAGAAAAGCAATGATAGATATAGGTTTTACTGCATAGAAAGCAACCATAGATTGACGCATTATTGCACAAAAATCAATGATAACTACTCTTTTGGGGAAATCACGTTCCACCCCCGGGGTGGAATGGATTATTACGGATGCGGTGTGATCGCAAAAATAGTTATACCATCTTTACAAGGGCCGTAAAAAAAGAAAATTCTATAAGCCGCGGGTGTTTTTTGTTCGGCATATGCCTCAAAAATTTTCTCATCATGCGGGCCTTGCAATGAATAATACCGGTGGGTTTGTAAACCAGGATGTTTTGGATTTTCGTTCAAGAACTTTAAAGCTTTTGTAACTGATTGGTACCTCTTTTTTTGCCCAGTATCTTCTTTTAATTCCTTTAAGGTTTTTTTAGCCATGGGGGTAAAATATAAAACAAATTTCATATCTTCCCTAAAAAAGTATTTATATCTTCCGCTTTTTCAACCTTACCCCGTTTTGCCTCACTTAATCCCTGCCGAATCTTTTTTAATACGATTGGATTGCGATAAATCCATGCTTCACAGCTTGGAACAGTAACCGCGGGCCTCAAAAGGATATCTCCTTTCTCCCCAACAAAAACTTGATAGACATCGGCTTTCTTTTCCCCTGAAATTAATTTTAAAATCTTCTCACCCAGATTTATTCGATTTTTAGAGTCCAGAGTTTTTATTTCCGCGGGTATAAATCTTTCATGAATAAGTTCTTCCTTATGTCTTTCCATTTCGCTCACCTCCACTTGAAGCATGCCATATAGTGGGAAATATGTCAAGTGGGAATTCTATTATTTCCCACCACAGTGGGATTATCCTTTACGACTCTTCTTTTTTCTATACCTAAAAAACACTAAAGAGGCACCACCTATTACAAAAAGAACACTGCTTACAGGTTCAGGAGCCACATTAACATCAAACTCAGTCGAGTTCTCGACACTAAATAAAAGCTCCATTTCACCCGAATAAGAAAACCCTGAAACCGAAACATCGACCCACCACGCGCCTGACTGTCTTATAGGATTAATAGGATCATCCCATCTCTCAGGGCTCTTCCACCATTCACCATAATATGGCATCTCGCAAAACTCAACGAACTCTTCTTCCTCCTCCCAAGTATTACTGGCATAATGCTGCCAACCGTAGCGTATCAAGAAAAAATCCGGATTTGTATCCATCGGAAGATTATAGAGATGCACCCATGGTGTTTCATCATATTCATATGTCCACCCCGGCACATTAAAAGAACTATCTTGTTCGTAAACCATTCCCAACTCAAACTCTTCTTGAGCTTCGGCCCCAGCCGGAATACTTAACAAAACGCAGATAAGCAATCCTATAACAATATTTTTCATCTCTTCTCCTATTTTATAAGGGGTCAACTCCCTTTTTTTGATAAGGCAGGTAGTCATATGTCAAAATAAAAGGGAGTTGACCCCTTTATAATTTCTTCCTAAAAAATTTCTCTTTGATTTTTTTTCTTTTGAAAAATCCCAAAACACCGGCGCCGACAGGAAATAGTACCATCGATATGGGTTCGGGGGTTGTTATTACGTTTAAAGTTGCGTGATCTAAATAATAAGCTCCATCCCACGGATACACTTCAAAATGTATATTGTTATCATTGGCCAGCCAACCGACTTGATTAGGCTTTAAAGTGGCAGTAATGGTGTAAAAAGAACTCGAGCTTGGATGTGTCCATGTAGTTAACGCTGAAACGCCATGCTCATTATTCAAAACAAAAACATTCGAGTCACTGGCAAGCAAAGGAAACCCTCCGTACGCGGAGCCCCAACTCCAAACTTTTGCTTCCAATTCAATATTTGCTGAAACCACAACTTCACCCGACGGAATTTCTGATATAGTATGTTCCCAAGGGGCAGCCCAGCCAAGATATGTACCAGGAGTAAAATTTACTCTATCACTGTATGTCCCCGCATTAGCATTAGGAGTACTCAAAACTAATACTGTAAGTAAAACCATCGGCCATTTAATGCTTTTCATAATAACCCATCCTCTTTTAAAAGTTAGTTTTAAAAAAAATTAATTTGATTTATTAGATACAACTTTGTCAACAGGAAAGACCTGTTTATTAATTACAGCTTATAAATTATCTTCTCCTATTATCTGGTCCCTTTATTTTTCTTTATTTTTTACAGATTCTCTTCCTTCTTCTATACCTAAAAAACACTAAAGAGGCACCTCCTATTACAAAAAGAATACTGCTTACCGGCTCGGGAGTAGCGGCGAGGCCTTCTACTCCTCCGATATGATATCCATTGTATGCATCGCCAAGAGTCCACCAGTTTTTCCCTTTGTTCCAGGAAACCGAACATTTTACCAGTTCAATTACATCATCATCTGAATCAGTAACCCAGATGTCCGTATAGCCCTTCTTATCATCGTATTCATACCCCCAGCAAGTTAAGGCATGGCCACTAAGACCACTATAAATCGCAAGGGTCGTGCCATAACCGGAATGAAGATATTCATCTATTGTCGACATAGCCAGATCTCTCTCCCATTCCTCATTATAATAGTCGGAAAACTCATATTCCGGCCAATGATTTCCCCCACCATCAACTTGTGACCATCCTGTCCAATCAGGGGGATTTGTCCCGTTAAGCCACCAATCCCAGCCATAATCCATCATTCCGCCTTCGTTGGTCCAGTGGTATTTAAAATTATCAAAAATTTCCTGATGCGCAGGATAAAAAGGTGTATGCCAACTTCCCCAATCTAAAATATTTGAGGCTGCTGCTGCCCAGCACATATTACTGTCACCAACCCAGTTTTTATTAACATCATGCCAGGTTCCGCCAAAATCATCATATATGTAATAAGAGGAACTTAACGCAGCCGGAACAGTAATCATCAAGAAGCTTGCAGTGGTTAAGACAATCATAAATATAAAACGTGATTTCTTTAAAAACATTTAAAAGCCTCCTTTATTCCGTGTTTCTCCCAAATAACATCTCCAATTCCACCCCCGGAGTGGAATGGGTGGTTAGAAGTGTATTGTAGAGGTCTTTAATAAAATTAGCTATGACTTTTCTCGCGTTTTCGATACATTTTTCTGTATATTCAACATCTTCAGAGTAATCAACTCTTACCAAAAAACCCCTTTTTGACTTTTTAAGAAGGCCGCTTAACATTTGGTCTAACTTAATAAAAAAAGTCCTGTAATATTGCTTATTATCTATTGTTAACCAGTATACAACTATTTTATCTATTCCTTCTTCGATTCCTTTTATATACAAACATTTTGCCTTTATAGTCTTGCCATTACCCAAATCTATTTCTAAAGGCTCTAAAAAGATTACTTCGTTCCCCCCTGACCGATGACAAATTTCAGGGAAATGCAAGCTGAAGTTTTTTCTTAAGTCACTGCTGTATTCCAGGATAAACCCCAATCTTCTTCCTTTGCCTTTTTCATAATAATCTCTTACAAGAAGCTCGTTTATGGACTGCCATTTATCTTTGTAATCAGAGGTGTCATAGGTTTTGCTTATCCAATCATTGAATGCAGCAGGGATAAGGGAAGACAGGTTTATTTTTTCTTCCGGTGATTGTTTCTCCGCCGGGTGAGTAAATACATACAATGCCGCGCCAAGCATTAGTAGAACCATTATTATATCTCGAATTAAAGATTTTTTATCCATTGATAGATACCTTTTTAGATGCTGAAAGTACCGATACAGATACAAACTTTTTTAGCCTCCGAATACGCCGAATTACACCGAAAAAACAAATCGTTTAAAATACAGTTTGTCTTTACTCCCAAAGTTTAACAAATATCCCAAATTAAACCCTGTTGCTTTTAGATAATTGAGTATCTGAGCTTCATGGTAACCCGGGGTTTCAAGCGTTGCTTTAACTTCTAAAATAATTTTATTATCGACAACAATATCAGAAATATAATCTCCTACCATTTGTTCCCGGTACAACACTTTTATTTGCTTCTGACATTCATAGGGAATATTGGATCTTTTTAACTCAAGACATAACGCGTTTTCATACACTTTCTCTAAGAAGCCACGCCCCAATATGTTATATACATTAAGAGCGGCCCCAATAATTTTATCGCTTAGATCTTTATTCAAAATATTCTTTTGGGCAATTCTCATTGTTTTTTTAGCCGCCGAATATGCTAAATTGCACTGATACAGATACAAACCTTCTTTTAGCCACCGAATACACCGAATTGCACCGAAAAATTATTATATTTTTTGAAAATATTTAATACTATTTATTTGTAGTTTTTACTCTTTTCTCGGTGTCTTTCGGTGTATTTGGCGGCTCACAATCTCTATTGCCCCGTTATTTTAAAAGGGCCTGTATTCGCCCAACACCATAAGAAGACAGTTTTGATCAAACCATTTCCAGAAGTAAACCGGCCGCGGCAAGATGTAAATCAGGTTATTTCTTCCTAAAAAATTTCTCTTTGATTTTTCTTCTTTTGAAAAATCCCAAAACAGCGGCGCCGACAGGAAATAGTACCATCGATATGGGTTCGGGGGTTGTTATTACGTTTAAAGTTGCGTGATCTAAATAATAAGCACCATTCCACGGATACACTTCAAAATGTATATTGTTATCATTGGCCAGCCAATCGACTTGATTAGGCTTTAAAGCGGCAGTAATGGTGTAAAAAGAGCTCGAGCTTGGATGTGTCCATGTAGTTAACGCTGAAACGCCATGCTCATTATTCAAAACAAAAACATTCGAGTCACTGGCAAGCAAAGGAAACCCTCCGTACGCGGAGCCCCAATCCCAAACTTTTGCTTCCAATTCAATATTTGCTGAAACCACAACTTCACCCGACGGAATTTCTGATATAGTATGTTCCCAAGGAGCAGGCCAGCCAAGATATGTACCAGGGGTAAAATTTACTCTATCACTGTATGTACCCGCATTAGCATTAGGAGTACTCAAAACTAATACTGTAAGTAAAACCATAGCCCATTTAATGCTTTTCATAATACCCCATCCTCTTTTAAAAGTTAGTTTTAAAAAATTAATTTTATTTATTAGATACAACTTTGTCAACAGGAAAGACCTGTTTATTAATTACAGGTCATAAATTATCTTTGCGCGCCAATAAATCTGATCTGTCCCTATTATCACTATTTATTTGTAGTTTTTACTCTTTTCTCGATATCTTTCGGTGTATTCGGCGGCTGTTTTTTGCAAATTAATTCAGTTAGTATCATAAGCCCTATTGTCGTGAAAACAAAAAGCACCATTCCTGAAAAATTGTGGAAAAATCCTTCCGCGTATTTAGGATCGCAAAAATAAGAAAGACAGCCTGTAATAGTAATTCTTAAAATATTGCCCATAATTCCCAAGGGGATAACGGAAAGAAAGATTATCCATTTTTTCAACAAAGACGTATTCTGAACATAGGCATATACTGCACCTAGGGCAAGCAAAGTTACCATTGAACGGAAACCACTGCAGGCATCAGCTATAAAAAGCTCATGTTCTCCTACTTTTAATATAGCTCCATGAACTTCAACCGAAAACCGGAACAGTTTAAATAAAAAATAACTTCCGTAAGTGCTTATTTTCTTTAAAGGAAGTGTTACTGTATCAATGGCAAGTGAGGGCGGCGGAACAAGAAACAAGAGATAAGCAAGAGGAAATAATATTTTCTGGAAAGACTCTTTTGTGAATCTTAATCTAAATACTGCCCACATCATAAGAACAAAAGAAAACCCTTCTAAAAACATAAATTCATTAAGCGCGGCAAAAAGATATGATGCAACTCCTAAAATAAAAAGGGTTGCGCCACTTTTACTAACCCCTTCAGCTTTAACTAATGCATTTCTCTTCTTAAAGATAAACCAGAGTGAAATCGGTAAAATAAAATAAGCGTGGGTATAATCAGCGGTTTTCCATCCTATAGCAGCTAAACGGTAAAACACACGAGAAAACATTATTACCATAGCTAAAAAAAGCACCCAGTCAAATCGATTAACCTTCCTCATATTTTTAATTGTCTCTTTGAAATTCATATCCACTTCTCTGAAAATTAATGTTGATATCAATTCATGGCATAATAATATTGTGTATGTTATAGTAAAATATAATGAAAATCAACCGCTTACTTTTTATCCTATTACTCCTCTTTTTCATTCCATCAGTATCTAAATGCGAACAAAATGATAACGCTGAGTGGTTTCCTTTTGTCCTTTCAGAAAAATTAGGCCCTAACTCTCCAGCTAATATAGGTAAACTCGTTCTGGATCGACCTGCCGGCAAACATGGCTTTGTTACGGTTAAAGACAGCCATTTTTATTTTGAGGACGGTACACGAGCCAGATTCTGGGGAACAAATCTCACTTTCAACGCCTGCTTCCCATCTAAAAAACAGGCAGAACTGATGGCTGAACGCCTTGCCTTTTTCGGCTTTAACGCTGTCCGTTTTCATCATATGGATTCCGCTTTTGAACCACGGGGCATATTTGAAGATATCTGCCCTGCTTACAAAAACCCCCAACTGAAAGAAACCGGACATTTAAGCGAAAACCAATTAGACAGGCTCGATTATCTAATCTATCAATTAAAACAACAAGGTATTTATATAGACATGAACCTGCTTGTTTCAAGGCATTTTACCGAAGCTGACGGACTGATAGATGCTAAAAGCTTTGGAATGTCCACAAAACCTGTGTCAATGTTTGATCCCAAATTAATAGAGCTTCAAAAAAAATACGCCAAGGACTTGCTAACCCATTACAATCCTTATACAAAATTAAGATATTGCGATGATCCTGCAATTGCTTTGATAGAAGTTACCAATGAAAATTCTATAATTCAATCATGGAAAAAGGGGATTTTGGATTATGGGAATGAAAAGTCCTTACCTGTATATTATTTAAAAATGTTGGATAAAAAATGGAATCAATGGTTAAAAGAAAAGTATAAAACTATTGAGCAAATAAAAGAAGAATGGAAAATACAAATCAAAGAAATTATCTCCCGCGAAAACCTTCTTAAGAATTCCGATGATTTAAATTCGTGGATCTTAGAAAAACACCAGGATACAGAGTTTTCTGCTGTGAAGTCTGAAAATGTCTTTCATCTTCAGATACCAACAAACTCTGATCTTCGCTGGCATCTTCAATTTAAACAAATAAATTTCCCCTTAGAAAAAGATGCACTATATGAAATCAGTTTTAAAGCAAAAACTAATCAAAAAGCTGAAGCCGCGCTTTGGATTATTCAAAATGTCTTACCTTATAAAAATTTAGGATTTGCCGAAGAAATTATATTGACTGATGAATGGAAAAAGTTTCAATTCTTTTTTAGATCTAACCAAAATTTTCAAAAGAGCCGCTTTACCTTTGCTCTGGGAAAAACAAAAGGAAATATCTTTTTAGAAAAGATACAACTTAGAAAAAAATCAGCAATCGGCATTACCAAAGAGGAAAAAAAACTTACTAAATTTAACTTTATCCGCCCATCTTATACACAAAAATTCATATATTCAAAAAAAAGAACCAAAGATATTGAATTATTTTATATTAGCCTTCAAAAACACTACATTGATGATATGACAAATTATTTAAAGAGCACTCTTAACGTAAAAATTCCCATTACCGGTATTGGTGGATATACAAGGCCAGCAGACATATCAACACAAGAAGCTTGTGATTTTATTGATACCCACGCTTACTGGGATCATCCTCGATTTCCTAACAAACGCTGGGATAGAAATGACTTTAGAATCCACAATAAATCAATAATTAAAGACAAGAACTTAGGAATAATTGGAAACATTTTGCGAAGAAGCCCACAACTCATAGGTCACAACTCACAGCCCTATACAATCACCGAATGGAACCATTGCTACCCCAACCAATATGCCTACGAAACTCCTGCTCTTGTTGCTACCTATGCCGCAGAAAACAACTGGGATGGCCTATTCCAATATTCTTACAGCCATGGTTGGAAATTTAATCCTAAATTTGATGATATTCAAAGATATTTTGACATTATCGCCAACCCACAACAATTAATCCTTTATTCAGTTGGCAGCCTTATTTTTCATAACGCACAATCAGAAACATCTGTTAAAAACAGTGTTTTTAAACTTACTTCTCCTCAAATAAAAGGGGTAAGCGGCTTCATTAAAAATAAAACCTACCGGTTGGGACCTATTACCATAACTTCCAAACAAGACGGTGCTGTCTTTTTATATTCTCCCGAAAACAAACTCATCCAGAAATCAAAACAACTAATTGTTATTACCATAAGTGAAATAAAAAACAAAGACAGTGGCTGGAAAAACGAAAGGTTTAATTGGGGGAAAAATCCAATACTGCTAAAAAAGATGGACATAACGATCTCTTTGCTTGTAAATAAAAACTGCAAAATTTATGAAATTGATCAACAAGGAAATAAAAGCAGACAAATAGAAACTCACATAGAGGGTAACACACTTACATTCTCTACAAAAAACTCAAACACACCCTGGTTTGAAATCAACTTTCAATAATCGCAATGAACTACAGGCCACCCTTATCTACCTTTTTAGTTTTTTCCTTAATTCTTTTAATCCCGCTCAATTGAAGAAAAAAATTCCACAAAAAAACGATATTCAGCACTGTATATCGATACCATAATCTTTTAAAATCTTTGCTAAATAACCGATACAGCCATTCTATCCCCATTTTACTTATAAAACCAGGCGCGCGCTTTATCCTACCGCCAAAAAAATCAAATATCGCACCACAGGGAACCATTACAGATCCTTTTATCTTCGTAATATGCTCATTGATCCAATAATCTTGTTTCGGGGTTCCCAGCCCTACGCAAATAATATCCGGTTTTAATCTGTTGATTTCTTCACATATTTTTCTGTCTTCGCCCTCCGTCAATACCCGAAAAGGGGGCGACATACATCCTACAATTTTAATATAGGGATATTGGGTTTCTATATTTTTCTTCATATTCTCCAAAACTACAGGATATCCGCCATAAAGATAAAATGTATAATTCGTTTTTTTCGCTTTTTCAGCGAGTTTAATAAGTATACTGGAAGCATCAAACTGATCACATGGCTTTCCCAGGAACAACTTTAACCAATAAACAAACGGCATACCGTCCGGACCAATTAAATCCGCTTTGTTATATATTTCCGCAAGTCTAAGATTTTTAAAAGCCAACGTCGAGCAGTAGGCATTAATTATAGATATATGGTGAGACCTTGATTCTTTATCTTTTAGCCATGTATCAACTGACTTAAATAGATCACCATAAGTAAGAGCGCAAACATCTACTCCTAAAAAATTAAAACTTTTGAACTTTCTATTTTGAGCCATAATTTTTACATTCGCTTTTCAATCCAATTGTATAACCTTTCCAGCCCAACTCGAAATTCAACTTTTGGGCTCCATCCTAAAATATCCCTGGCTTTGCCGTAATCCGCGCAACGCCCTTTATCTCCTTCAGGCTTACTCGTATCATATATAATATCAATGTTTTTTCCAGAAATTTCAACAATGGTTTCAGCTATCGTTTTGATAGAAGTGCAAACATCCGGCCCGATTTGAATAACTCCACGCCCTAACCCTTTTTGCATCGTTAAAATTAGGGCATCAACCACGTCATCCACATGAACAAACGCTCTGCCCTGTTCTCCGCTTCCCCACACAATAAAGGGTTCTTCCGGACAGCGGATTGCTTTCCGTACAAGCGAAGGAATAACCTGACTTTTCTCTTTCCCATAATCGCAAGGGGTACCATAAACATTATGGAGCACAAGAATTGAAACAGGGATATGTGTTTCCTGTTCCATTAAAAGCGCCTCATACTCTCCCATTAACTTGCTCCACCCGTAGGCAGATTCAGGCGCAGCAGGATATTGATCTTCTTCTTTAAGCGGACGCGCTTCAACACCTGATTGCAGCTTAGCAGGGAAACTACACGCTGTGCCAACATAAATAAGCCCTTTGATAGGATAGTTGCGAACAGCATTAATTACATTTGAGTTTATAAGCATATTTTGACGAAATATGCTCCCCTGGTTATTAAAAACATATCCAATACCGGCAACAATATCGGCAAGATGAAAAACATAATCAACATTTTCAAATAAATTATCGCAACAATTAGGAATAGATAAATCCCTATTATAAAAATCTTTATCTAAATCTATAATAGGATTTCCATCTTCGCCATTTAGATACTCTAATTTCCCTCTCCATAAATTATCAACAACCCTAACGTTATATCCAAGGCTAACAAGCCTTTTAACTAAATTTGAGCCTATCATTCCGGCTCCACCGGTAACAAGAACATTCATTTCACATTCCCCCCTACATAGAAAAACAAAACAAGCACAAATATTAATACTTGCCAATTGATGGAAAAAAAGATTCGTTTATTTGCGAATCGTTGAACAACAGACTATCTCATCAATAATTTGTGCCTGATTTTCAAAGCTATTATTTTGCCCTATATATTCTTTGATAAATTCTTCATATTCTTGAGACTTATTAAAATAAATACTCGGATTAGACAAAATTTGACTTAATTCTTTAATATTACTTGCTTTAACTCCAACCATTTTAAAGTAGTCTAAATACTGCCCATCTAATCCTGGATAATATAAAAGTATTATTGGCTTAGATAATACAACGCCAAAAAATAAAGCGGTACTAAAATGCCCTAAAACAATTTCACTTTCAGCAACTGATTTTTCAACAGAACTGCTTTTTACAACAATCCCATCACACTCTTTAAAAACAGCTGCATACCTATCTGAATTTTCTCTAGGATGTACCTGAAAAACAAACTCATATCCTGCTTCTGCAGAAATATTAGCAATTTTCCTCAAGTACTGAGCTTCTTCCGCATAACTAATATTTGATAACTTATCCAATAGCAAAGGTTGCTGAATAAATAATATTTTTTTCTTTATATTTGGTTGACTCACACACAAATTCTTTTTAAAACAATTAATATCACTTTTATTTTTCGTTGTTGGATAACCTGAAAAAAACACCTTCTTTGAGTCATATTTAAACAATTTATTTGTCTTTTGAAACCCATAGTTGGCATAAAAAAGCGCATAATCGTATTGTGTCTTAGAGTAGTCGTTTCTCTTCATTGCTCTATATATAATATGCAATTCAAAAAAAATATTTCGAGCAATAAAAAAAATGAAATATACATATTTTCCGATAAAGTGCAAATATCTCCTAATACTTGCTTTTTTATTGGCCATCCCAAAGCGTAAAGCAGTAATATCAGCGAAAAACCCATGCTCTAAATATAATGTTTTCACATTACACTGCTGTGCTATTCTGTTTATTAATAGATCAAATAAAGACCTAAAGGTAAGCACAATCATTCCAATAGGTTTATGCTCTTGAAATATTCTCAGGATAGCTTTTGAACTCTTATAACTAATATCTATCAACTCATAGTCTTTTGTAATATTTGTACCAACAGATGCAATTTCACGATTAAGATTCGTAACATGAAGCACAACAAGATTGTACCCTTTTTTCTTCAAAAAAAAGGCTATCGGATTAACCCAACTCTTCAACATTGAAATGTGTTTAACATAGAAAAAAATCGTTCTCATTTCTTAGTTTTTCCGGAGAAGATAATCACATACCTCTCTTACACAACCATCTCCGCCTTTCTTTGCACAAATATAATCGACAACATTTTTCACTTCTTCAGCGGCATCATTTGGGCAAGATGAAAACCCCACAGCTTGAAGCACTTCAAGATCATTGAGATCATCTCCGATATAACATATTTCATCAAGTTCAATATTGTACTTTTCCATTAATTTTTTTATTATACACAACTTATCGTTAATACCTTGATAAAGATCATCTATTTTTAATTTTTTTGCACGTCGCTCAACAATATTAGTATTTTCCGATGTTATAATAGCAGTTATTACCCCTTTCTTTCGCAAAAGCTCAATTCCTTTTCCATCTTTTGTGTTAAACTTCTTCACCTCTTCACCATCATTGGCATAGTACATACCTGCATCCGTTAATACACCATCAACATCTGTTGCCAACAATTTAATTTCCCTCCTTTTTTTTGCTTTTTCTTTTGTAATCCGGTTTTTTAAAAATTGCTCTACAACAATCCAGTCATCTGACTCATCAAGCTCATAATACGTATTTTCAGGCATTTCATACATAAAAATATTACCCGATATTCTACATTTACTTTTAAGCAAAAGATCTCTTGAAGTTATATACAATGCCCCATTTTCAACACAATAACCTTCAAAACCTTGTCGCCTGGGACGTAATAAATAATCATAATTAACAGGATTTGCATAAACATTTTTCGATTCCCAAAGAAATCGCTTTTGTCTAACCCCGGACAACAGACTATCAGCCTTTGATTTCATCAATGAAATTAAGGCGCCCTCTAAATCTTTTGACTCTAAAAGTGGCGACGTTGCCTGGATTAATATAATTTTATCAAATTCATACTGTTCGGCAAATTCAAGCATAGCGCTCTCTGTCGTCGCTTGGTCTGTTGCTGTTTCCCGACTACGACTAATCACATGCAGTCTATTGTCTTGGAAAAAATTAATTTTATCGGCTATTTCACTACTATCTGTTGAAACATAAACCTCATCAATTCCATTACAACCTAACGCAGCCTCAATTACCCAATAAATAAGAGGTTTCTTATTCAACAACCTTATATTCTTATTAGGTATACCTTTACTACCAGCACGAGCAGGTATAAATGCCACTATTTTTCCCATTTTATTTGTCCCTCTTTTAGCTTTTTACGTTGTACATTTTCAATATCTAAGATTTCTGATCTCTTATTTGTCAAAGCTAAACTAACAGCTTTTGCATTTCTAACAAGGCGTCTTATTCCCTCGGGCTCAAGAGAAGCCGCATGGTCTGTTCCTTTCCATGTCCGATCTAGTGTAAAATGCCGCTCCACCCAGCAAGCGCCTAATGTAATAGCTGCTACATCAACAGCAATCCCTAAATGATGCCCCGAGAAACCTATCGACTTCACATCCTGAGAATAATCACGTAACAATCTCCTAATTTCTAAAAGGCAAACATCCTCAAAAGGTACTGGGTATCCGGATGTACAACTATAAATAACCAAATCAGTATTTCTTTTTCGCTCTTTGAAAAAATCAATGATCTTCTTTTCTTCCTCTTGTGATGTCATTCCAAAAGAAACATGAATTTCCCCCTCATAGTATTCACACAAATATTCCAGAATATCTTTATTTAAATTACATGCTGAGGGAATCTTAATTAATTTTGGTTGCAATGAAACAATTTCCTTTGTTGATGTCAAATCCCAGACTGAACACGAATACATAATGTTCATTTCATCACACCACTTCTTCAATTGGCGATGCTGATCCAAATCTAGCTCTAATACCTCCCGATGCTCGCCATATGTCTTTCCATATGAATTGTTCACATTTGGATGTGGTGAATTATATTCCTCTTCAGACAATAATTCCCGCAAATTACGTTTTTGAAATTTCACGCAATCCGCTTTACAAAAAATACTTGCCACATTAATCATCTCTTTCGCTATTTCCATGCTTCCTTTATGATTGCATCCAGTTTCTGCAATTATTTTTATATTCATATCATTACTCCTAAATTTTATTTTTTATTATTGAATCAAATAACTCATCGTATTGTTCGTGCATATTTGTATATTTCTTCACTGTCATTAGCCCATTAGATATTAAAGTTTTTCTTAAATCTTTATTGTTAATAACTTCCTCTATCTCGGTTGCTAATTCTTCATAATTTTTAGGCGTAAAAAGTAACCCATTGTGACCATGTGTAATAATTTCTTTTGGCCCTTCAATATTTGTTGCAATGACAGGAGTACCGCAAGCCATAGCTTCCGTTATTACACATCCAAAACCCTCAAACAATGACGGTAATACTAAACATAGGGCGTTCTTCATGTAAATATATGGATTTGATTGAAAACCTATAAAATGTATAGTTTGCATACATCCTATATTTTTTGCCATTTTTTTTATTTCCCCTAAAAGCGACCCTTCCCCCATAATAATTAGATTCAAATCATTCGCTTGTTTTCTTACTATTGAAAAAGCCTGAATAAGCGTACCAACTGACTTCTGATACTCTATCCGTCCTACATAAATTATATATTTAGCAATAGTAATGTTCGGTTTATTTTTAGTAGATTGCTTTATTTGTCCTAAATCAATTCCATTGTATATAACCTTAACCTTATTCTCCTTAACTCCAAAATTCGAGACCAAATCTTCTTTTATTGAATTCGAGACCACAACCAAATACTGTAACCTCTTATAAACAAACTTCCACAATAACGAGTTATATAGAATAGCTTTTCCTTTTAACAACGTAATATCACGAGATAGTAAATTATGTTGAGTAGCAATATGTTTACAACGCATAAAAGCACATATAATAAAAACAATCGAATTAACAAAAGGAATAAACGAAACAACAAGATCAGCATTCGATTTTTTTATACTCATCACAATTTGAAAAAACAAACACATTGCCCGCCATATTTTATTCCTTACTTTTTGAATATCTCTCTTGAAATATATAACATTCTCCGGCAGATTAATATCAAAAGTGTTTTGTCCTTTCGGCTGATAAAGAAATACAAACAAACCGTATTTTTCTTTATTAACTCCTCTTGATATATTCAAACATACTCGTTCTATGCCTGCATTCGATATGTCATGAATAATAAACAAAATATTTTTTTTATTTTCTTTCATATACAATACATTTCTTTCAAACCAATCATTTGTTTTTCCATATTTCCCATCGCTTCGAAGAACATGGATAAGAATAATACTTTTTATCTATTATTCGCAACTTGATAAGCAAATGTTTCAGTTTTTGTTTATAATAATAAAATCTCTTTTTAGACAAAGCCATTTGCCGCTGCAAATATTTAACATTTTCTCGTTTAAGGATGTGCATAATCTCTTCCATTTGTATACGTTTCGTTTTTCCTAATGTTTTGGAATTGGAATGATGCGTAAAATATCCCCAATATTTATTTATCATTTTAGGATCTGCAACCTTTGATAAACGAATCCACAAATCATAATCCATAACCATATAGAAACTATCATCCCATCCGCCAACGGCCTCTAAAATACCCCTCCTAAAAAATACCCCTTGCTGTGCTACAATATCAGGATTTTTTAATAAATTCTGATACGTTATCTTACGGGATACTATTTTTTCCATTTTGTTAATGCCTTCATACGTTGAGATAACATTTCCAATAATCCACGCAACAGAAGGATCATTAAATTCTTTTACTACGTCTATAAAAATATGTTTTTCGTAGTAATCATCAGAATTTATCCATCCAATAATATCGCCCGTAGCCCTTTTAAACCCTTTATTTATAGCATTTGACTGCCCTGAATCTTTTTCGTATATATAAGAAAATTTGTCAGGATATCTGTTTTTATACTCTTTTAAAATTTCTAATGTCCCGTCAGAAGAATAACCATCAACAACAATATGCTCTATGTTTACATGATTTTGATGAAGTAAAACACTATCAAGAGTTCTTCTAATAAACTTCGCCTGGTTATATGAAGGGGTTATTATTGATATTAATATGTTTTTCATTCTTCATTCCTTATTAACAAATAAGTATTACTACGATTGTTGCTTCCCAAAAGATAAGAATTGGCATAATAAATAATTAATGCATAATAAAAGCTAATTTTTAGAACTTCCTTAAGAAAAACGTTACTAAAGAAAGCATTTAGCAAAACCATATCAAGCAATGCCAAAAATACAGCAATTAACGTAATATTTTGTTTTAAAAAACACTTTTTCCGGATTAGCATTATAATCGGGAAAAACAACATCAATAAGAACAAAAAACTTCCTCCAAACCCAATCATTACAATAAGATTACCCCAAGATTGGTCCCCTACTAAAGCACTACCATAGTCATCCGATTTTCTAACAAACAAGCCTGGATAAAAACCCCCCCCTGTCTCAGGGTGTAAATATCCTAAGCCAGTGATAGGGTTTACTGCTAAAACCTTTTTCGCCCTGCTTAAAATAATATTTTTCCGTAATAGAAGGTTTGAGTCTTCGCTGATTGAAGAGGCAGAAAAACCCTTATCAAAGCGGCGGCTTAAATAGCCTAACTGTGTATTAAAAACAGTGTAAATGACACCTCCTAATATTAAAATGGAGACAGAAGTCATTACACTGGTTTTCACAAGACTTAAGATATTTTTTGTATACTTCCTATTGCAAATAATCATTGCTACCGTAGAAAATAATATTAATGAAAAAATTCTATTTCTAGTATAAGAAAGAAAAAAAACAAGCACTATAGAAAATATTCCTATAATATGATACTTTTTGTATTTTCCCCTTAATATTAATCTCAATAGCACAAAATATAAAAAATAAGGTCTTGCCAAGAAGTTTCGAGTAATATCCACCCCATAAAATGAAGTTTCTATATGGGACTGTATGTTAAATATTTTTATTCCAAAACCAAAATCCAAAATATAACATACGGATAAAATTATTGTTATAACTTCAATACAATTGATTAATTTTTCTATATTTTTATGCCTTATTCGAAAAAGTATATACATAAACGGCAGAATGGAGAGATACCTAAAAATTCCTCGAAAAACCTTAAAAGATTGAATAATTTGACCATATTTAATCCATGAAAAAAATAAAACAAAAATTAAAAATGCCAAAAAAAACATAACTAAAAACTTATTTTTTTGAATAAATGGTGTCGCGGGAAAAACAATACCACTTCTATCGTCTTGTTGTTGGGAAAAAACATAAAGAAATATTGCCCCCAATAATAGACAAAGCAAAGCAATGTCATCTTGTTGAAATAGACCTCGTATGGCAAAAGGGCGAGGCAAAAATCCAAAAAAACTTGAACTAATTATAAACGGTAGCAGCACTAAAAAATAATTCTTTTTGGAAAAAGATAATAAAGCTAAAGCACCTAACGCCAGTATTACTATTGCGTAATAGTAATTTGCCGTAAATAAAAACCCAAAAAAGAATGCCATTGCAGTTGACAAAAATAATTTTAACAATTTATCTCCACAGATAAGTTAATTACTCATAATTAAAAAAATATATATATTCTTTTGCAATTTTATTTACTATTTTTATTTGTTCTCGTGAAAGAAATTCTTTCCATTTTCCTGTACGAGGATCTTGGATATGATTTTTATGTAAGCCTGTTGCCGGATTGTAAATAACTTTATCCGATTTTATAATATATTTATTTTGAGCTATCTTACGTTGAGTATTTCCTATTGAGGTTTCTTTTATTAGATGCTCAATTAATGTAGTATCCAGTTCGAGATTTAATATTCTTAAGACGCGTCTCATAGCTTCCTCTTTATTATGCAACAATTCATCATAGCTAAAAACATGCATATTTTTAGTCTTTGCATATAGCAAGGAAGTGTAAACAATTCTATGCAATCTTCCACTTTCTATAAACTCGTCAAAATCGGTAATCCACTTTTTCTGTATTAAAGAAACAATAACATCTCGTATGTCTCGATGCGTAAAAAAGCCTATTGTTTTATCTGTTTTTATTCTTTTAGCCAACAAAAACGAGAATATATGTATCTTCCTTAGGTGGTAAATATTTTGATTATTCATTTTGTTTGTATATTCTTTTTCGACAAAACAAAACCCGTCTTCCATTTCTAATGTTTTTGTTAAGATTATTTTTAATATATTGTACAAAAGAGTGGATCCGGATCGAGGCATGCCGCATACAACAATGTCTTTTTCTGGGCAATTTATACACCTATTGGAAACTCCAAATTCTTGTAAATACTTTAAATATCTGTATAAATAATACCAAGATGTGTTCCGTAAAAAAAATTTACCAAGTTGCATCATTTTCATACCCCAACTTTAATAAAGACTCATCAAAAGCGGTTTTAAACTTTTCTACTATTCTTGTATCAAAATTCTTAAAATATTCCATAAAATCACTCTTGCCACTTCTTATAAACTTTATCTCCTTATCTGATTTTTTTAGAAAACTAACCTCTTCTTCTTGCTTTGTTTCCAACCTTCTCATACTGTCAAAACTTGAGTTTACTACTGCATCATTTATTTTTTTTTCATCAATTTCATACCCTAAAAACTTAATCATTTTCTTCAATTCATTAGATGTATTCTTTTTTAAATCTTCATATCTAAAAAACATAAAACCTTTTTTAATCTTATTTCTATTATTTATCCAACCATATACATGTTTTTTCCATTCTCCATATGGAGAATTAGTGCCATGGATAAATTTTTCGACATAGGTTTCAAGAGGAATAGTTATTTCTTTATTTTTTTTCTGATAAAAATAATATGAAATACAAACATCTCTAGGGTCTCTTAATAAATAAATCACTTTCGGATATTTTTTATTTAATCCTTCATGACTTTTTATTATACGCGGCCTTTTCATTTGCGATAACTGAGCAGCATTAAATTTGTATATGCTGGGAAAAACTTTGTTATAGTTATAAAAATTTATTTGCGTATTAAACAAGTAATTTCCCAACAAAAATATTGTCCATGTATTTCCCGATCTTGGATAGGAAACAAGAAAGACGTCGTCAGGAAAAATTGTAAGATATCTGCCCGGAACTGTGCCAAGTCCTGTCACTTTTTTAATTTCTGTTTTCAAGAGATTAAATGCTTTATTCATCTAAGCTATTTCCTGGTTTTGTCTGCCTTATTTCAACAAAATGGCACATACGCTATCCTAAATCCAAACTTTATTTTTACATAAATCGAGGCAGCTATATTCCATAAACTTATACAAATCATACTGGCAATAGCCGCTCCGTATATTCCATAAACAGGAATTAAAAAGTAATTTAACATAATATTTAAAATTCCCGCGGCAAAAACTATATTTCTAAATGCTATTTGATGGCCGGTCATATTAAGCAAGTATCCTACAGAACCAGCCGCTGAATTTACAAATTGCCCTATTATTAAAAAAAATAACGCCCAATATGCGACTACGAACTTATCTCCAAATACGCTTAATATCCCCTTGCCAAAGGCCATAAGAACAATTAAAATTGGAGCAGTTATCCAGAATATTAATTTCGCGGATTTTTTGGCAACATGCGCTAATTCATCTATTTTTTCGGAATGATATAATTCAGAAAACTTGGGCGCGATGATAGTATTAAAGGCAATTAAAATAGCACTTGTTAATAAAGCAAGCTTAACCGCAACGCTATAAACTCCCACATCAGCTTCACTTTTCATGATTCCCAGCATAACTATATCGGTTTGCGAAATCACTAAATGCATTGTTGCGGTTAAAAACATAGGGGAAGATATGCTGAAAATTTTATGGTAAGAAATTTTTTCTGCCGGTTTTCCGTTTTCAATTTTCGAACAGAAAAGTTTTTTTACCATATACGCAGTCGCCAAAGTACCAACAATAATTATTAAGAATTGTATATATATCGGGTTATATTTTTGGTAAAACAAGGAAGTTAACAGGGCCAAAAAAAAGAAATTCACCAAGTTTGGTAAAATTTGAGCAAAAGCATAAAGTTTTATGTTTTTTAAAGCTCTAATCGTATTAGTATTTATCTGCACAAGAGTTTTCCCGATTAAAAAAATAGCAGCAACTGCAAACAAAATAGATAAATGACTTTTATTAAAGATATTAGACGCTATAAAATCAGAAGAAAAAAACAGCAATGCCGCAACTATTAACGATAAAAAAACAGCAGTTTTTAGGATTTTTTTATAAACATTATACGCTGAAAAATATGAAAATTTAGCTATGTACTCGGGTATCAATCTCAATAGCGATACATTCATTCCCATCAAGCTAAAAAGTACGGCAATTGCAAAAAAAGAATTTAAAATAGCGACTATTCCCATTATTTCAGGGCCGTAGTATCTGGCAACAATTATATTAGAAAATATTCCAATTGTTACTCCGAGAACTTTTGCGCTTAGACTCAAAGCTCCACCGTGTAAAATCTCTTCAAATTTCTTGTCACTAATCAGATTGTTAAGTTTCTTTTTGACAAAGTTAATTATAGACATAAGAAATATTCGCTAATTTTAGGTTATGGTTACCAATCTTCATTTGAATAACACTGTTTTTCTAAATTTTCTGTCATTTCCCTAATTTTTTTAATTTCGTCGGAGTTCAGTACTTTTTGTCACGTAACCCTCATACACCATCCGAATCCCATCCTCCAACCTAACCTTTGCCTTCCACCCCAATTTATTCATTCTCTCAACATCCAAAAGCTTCTTCGGCGTACCATCGGGCTTTGCAGTATCCCATTGTATTTCACCTTTAAATCCCACAATTTGTTTTATTAAATTAGCAAGTTCTTTAAGTTGAATATCCTTACCTGACCCAATGTTCACAAATTCGCCAATTTCTTTGGCGTCATATTTTTGCATTAAAAAAACACATGCTTCTGCAGTATCATCAACGTAGAGAAATTCTCTGTAGGGGCTCCCGCTTCCCCATAGAGTAATAGATTGAGCAGCTATGCCAACATCAGCAAGCAAACTGTCAACGGATTTGAGATTTGAGATTTGAGATTCAGGGGGAAGATTTAAATCGCTGAGTATATCATCATACTTGCCTTCTGATAATAATTTTGCTAAGTGAAACTTCCTTAACATAGAGGGTAAAACATGTGATGTTTTCAGGTTAAAATTATCATTTGGGCCATATTGGTTAGTGGGCATAACGGAGATAAAATTTGTTCCATATTGCTCATTATAATATCCGCACAGTTTTATTGCTGAAATCTTGGCAATCGCATAAGGTTCGTTTGTAGGTTCTAACTCTCCGGTCAAAAGATATTCTTCTTTTAACGGTTGCGGCGCTAATTTTGGATATATACAGGATGAACCCATATTAAGCAGTTTTTTAACACCAAATTTATAGCTTGAATGTATTACATTCGCGGCAATCATTATATTCTGGTATATGAATTCCGCTTTATAGGTGCTGTTGGCGAGTATGCCGCCTACTTTAGCCGCGGCTAAGAATACATATTCGGGTTTTTCTTTCTCAAAAAAATCTTCGGCGTCTTTCTGTCGTGTAAGATCAAGCTCTTTAAGGGTTCTTGTAGTTATATTCTGATAACCAGATGCTTTTAATTTTCTTGTAAGGGCGGAACCGACCAGGCCATCGTGGCCGGCTATGTATATTTTAGAATTTTTTTCCATATAAGCTCCTAGGTTTTTCGTTTATCGTTTTTCGGTTACGATGCCCGTATCGGTTATCGTTTTTCGGTTACGTCTATTTGGCCGTCACCGTCACCGATTGACGATTACCTTTTCTTAAATGTATTCCATGCCTGACCTAGCTTGTATAATTGACGGCCAGCTTTATCGTAATCATCTATTAACTCTTCACACAAATTAATATCAACATTTTCAGGATAAATATCTCTTGATTGACAAAGACTCACTACAGTCTCATTACATTCAGCCATTGCATCATCAATATATTTTTGAAAACCTGCTTTTTGATGTTTCTTTGCATATCCTTCAGCTATTAGCCTTGGAATGGATTTACTTGATCTACTAAGCTGATCTTTTAAATCATATTTCTCACGTTCCGGTAACTTTGGAACGATTTCCTTCATTACTTTTAACATTGAAGCATAAGTTCCTTGATAAACATCTAAGTCTCTGAAACTTGTGATCTTTTTTTCCACTATTTATTCGTCTTTCGGTTACGCAACCCGTATCGTTTATCGTTTTTCGGTTACGATGCCCGTATCGGTTATCGTTTTTCGGTTACGTCTTTTTAGCCGTCACCGATTGACGATTACCGTATTATATCTTTATTCCTAAAGAAGAACAGTCGGCTTTGACCATTATTTTTACCAGTTCTTCAAATTTTACTTTTGGCTCCCAACCCAGTTTTTCTTTTGCCTTAGTTGGATCGCCTAAAAGCCGTTCTACTTCGGTCGGCCGAAAATACCTTGGATCAATTTCAACCAATACTTTTCCTGTTCTTGCATCAAGCCCTTTTTCATCAACACCGCTGTTTTGCCACTTAATATCAATATTCGCGCATTTAAAGGCTTTTTCGATAAACTCTCTGACCGTATGCGTTTCACCCGTTGCCACGACAAAATCATCGGGTTTGTCTTGCTGAAGCATCATCCACATCACTCTTACATAATCAGGGGCATAACCCCAATCGCGATAAGAATCAACATTTCCAATATATAATTTCCTCTGTTTTCCCGACGCAATGCCCGCGACAGCCATAGTAATTTTTCGTGTTACAAAAGTTTCTCCCCGCCTCGGAGATTCATGATTGAACAAAATTCCGTTTGAGGCGTGAAGGTTATAGGCTTCACGATAATTTATTACAATCCAATGCGCGTACAATTTTGCTACCGCATAGGGAGAACGCGGATAAAACGGGGTCGTTTCTGTTTGCGGAACCTCTCGAACCTTTCCATAAAGTTCCGATGTAGATGCCTGATAAAATTTAGTTTTAATATGCGTCTCTTTTATCGCGTCTAAAAACCGCAGGGTGCCAACCGCGTCTACTTCCGCCGTATATTCCGGAACTTCAAAGGAAACCTGCACATGCGATTGCGCCGCCAGGTTATATATTTCCTCAGGTTGAATTTTCTCAAGCAATCTATTCAGATTACTAGAATCTGTTAAATCTCCATAATGGAGAAACATCTTGCCGCCTGATTCATGAATATCCTTATACAAATGGTCAACCCTGCCGGTATTAAACTGACTTGCTCTACGAATAATACCGTGGACTTCATATCCCTTTTCAATGAGAAACTCTGTTAAATATGAACCGTCCTGGCCGGTTATTCCAGTTATTAAGGCTTTTTTCATTCTATTTTCTCCATCTTTTAATATTTTCCCTGTTATTTCTTGACCATCAAAAACGCCAACAACAATGCTATACAAAACGAGATAGCCGGCGATATAACCCAGACCATAAAAATTTTCTTCACCGATGTTCGGGTCATTATTTCTTTTATACCGACTTTATACGCGCCCAGGCCAATTATTGCCCCTACATTAAGCTGAGCAAGAGCAGTTGGAATTCCTCGAGTAACTGAAGCCAGGAGTAATAAGCTTCCGGTTACAAGAGAGATGGCTAAGGCGCCTATAGGCCCAAATTCGATTATTTCTTTTCCGGTTGTTTTAAGGATGCGGGAGCCGAATATTGAACTGCCCAGAGCAAAACAGGGCGCGATGATTAAAGTCGAGACTATCATACATATCAAATAATTAGTTTCGCTATCTTGAATATTTAACTGGTTAACCAGCAGGCTGTGAATCGGGCCGGAGGCATTAGCAACGTTATTGGCACCGATAGAAAACGCTACGTAACAGGATGAAAAAATTACGCCCAGGCGCAATGCCGGATGTACCTTTAGTTGTTTGAAATTTATCAGCTTTTTCTTCTTTAGCGGACGATAGATATATTTGCCCAGGATTAAAGTCAGAAAAAAAGAAATAATTGGAAGTATAAACCAGGCAGGGATAATTTCAAAGAGCAATTTTTTAGTTTGTAAATTGTTTTGGTATACAGCAACCGCGACTAAAGCAAATACCGTTGACTGGCTTGTTGACTGAGGAACTCTTAGTATGTTCGCGAATAGCATTGATAAGGCAATGGACAGCAATATAATAGTGGTCAAAGTTAAAGTCATTGAACTATCCGGCAAAATCCCCTTTCCAATTGTTAAGGTAACTTCTTTACCGGCCATGATTGCACCTAATAGAACAAAAGCTCCGAATAATCCGGGGATCAAATCTTTACGGATTAGGTTCGCTCCATAGGCGGAAGAAAAAGCCGGAGCTGTCCCGCTCCCGCCCATGTTAATGGCCAGGAACATCGCCGCGAATAGGGGTAGTAGTAGTATTGAGAACATCGGTAAAACCTCTTTTTGATAAATCAGAATAAATGGGGACAGGTCTGATTTATTCAAGTCACCAGTTGCAAGTCACCACGTCACAAGATAGAACAGTTACCACGTCACCAGTCACCAAGGCACCAGATAGAATAAATAGAGCCACGGCCTATTTATTTACCACTTTAAGACACTATCTCGTAAATAATCAAAGGGAAATTAGACCATATTTATCGGCGAAAGTCAAGGGACGGGAGGACGTGGGACGTGATGGACGGAAGGACGTGGGACGTAAGGACGATCGCTCGTTTTACTCGCTTGGACGTGGGACGTGAGGGATGGAAGGACGACCGCTCGTTTCACTCGCTTGGACGTGGGACGTGGGGACGAAGGACGAGCGCTCGTTTCACTCGCTCGGATGTGGGACGAATAAATTAGTCCACAGTTGCAAGGTGGAAAAGTTGCCAGGTCACCAGTTTAAAAGATAGAAATAGTTGCCAAGATAAAAAGTCATCAGTTGCAAGTCACCACGTCACCAGATAGAAAAAGAGTAAAAAGCAGTATCTCGTTTAAATCTAACTCTTATTTTTAATAATCCCTGATATATCTTTTTTTAATTGTGAAATTCTATTTACCAAAACTCCCCAAACTCGTTCCAGATCAACACCAAAATAATCATGAATAAGAACATCCCTCATGCCTGATATTGCCTTCCACTCAATGTGGGAATATTCATTCTGTATCTCTTTAGGCACATTTTTAGCAGCTTCTCCTATTATTTCAAGATTTCTGATCACCCCATCTTGAATAAGCTTATTTTTATAAAAGTCATTTTCACTGAGTCCTTTGATGTATTTCTCTATAGTTTTAATTGCATCAAGAATATGATGTAAATATACCTTATAATCTTTACTCATAAATACACCGCCTCTTTTATTACTTTCTTTTTAATATATTTACTCAAAGATTTAGGTGTTACAACATCAACCTTTTTAGACAACAACTTTTCTAAATCGAGCTTTAATCCTACCTGGTCTAAAAGATCTGCTCCTTTTTTAAATTCGACTAAGAAGTCAATATCACTCTTTCGCCGCTGTTTACTTTTAGCATACGAGCCAAAAATGGCTATTCTGTCGACTTTGTAAAGTCCAAGCAAACTCTTAAACTTAGCATCTTTCAATTGAACATATATTGATTTATTTCTCATTTGACACCTCCTCAATTTTACACATAGAATAAGACGATATACCTTCGTTGTAGTATATAGTAAACTGAGAGAAATTAAAGCATATTTATGAGCTTATAGTCTATAGGAAAGATAGGTGTTGGGAAGAGACGAGGGACGAAGGACGGCCGCTCGTTTCACTCGCTGGGACGTGGGACGGGAAGACGTGGGACGATTGCTCGTTTTACTCGCTTGGACGAATTAAAAACAGTATCCTAAAAGCCGTATCTCGTTTAAGAGCCGTATCTCGTAGCTCGTGAATCGTATCTCGTTAGAAGCAAAAAAAACAAAAAGCTTAGAAGCCGTATCTCGTTGTTAGTATCTCGTCCCCTCGGGGGAGGCTACGCTTCGCTTCGAACTATCTCGTTAAGAAGAAGAAAGCAAAAAATAGTGGTAGTAGAATTGTGGATAGTGTGGTTAACCCAAAGGGTTATCCAAGCTCTGTGGGTAAGCCGCAGATTTATCCATGGAGCGGCAGTATCTACAATCAGGCTTTACCCTTGTTCGCGGGCTAACTTAACTCAATTAACTTTTTCTCAACATATAGCCTCACACTCGGAATGGAAATACATTTCACCCACTTCCGTGCTCTGGCGAAGCTAAACGACTTTGGAAAGGACATTTCCGGGAAAAAGCCGAATTGCTTTTTTTTGTGCGCTGAGAGATATAGGCTGTCCACCAGGGCCTTTTCCGGTTGGGCAATCAGAAAATTCCCATCCCCGTGATACCAATCAAACCCCTTAAAGAATTGCGGCGCTATCTGATGGATTGCAAACGTCCCCATTTTTGTATAAACGGTCCTGGTATGAGACGTTGAGGCCAGGGTAATCACCTGAGGAATCTGTTCAATCATCCCATGCAGATGCAAAGCACTGACAAATGAAACATAAGCCCGGTGCCGAGGCGTTAAAAAAGGGATGATGCTGTACGGGCTAATCCGGCTGTCGGCCTCGGCCCATATTCCCCGCTGAACTTTGATAAGCAATCCCTGTTTTTGCAGATAATTCAGAGATTGCGTGATGGTGGACGGTGATTTCCCGGACAAGGCCATAACTTCACTCGTCGTAAAAACCGGGCGGTTTAACTGTTTTATATAAACCAATATATTCTGTCTAGACATGTTTGCAGTCCCTTATTTCTTCTAAAAATTGCGCTGTTTTCAATTTTATTTCATCCCACATAGGAGGATTGCCATAGGCCGCTTGATCTTCAGCTGACAGATATGAAACAACCGTGTCTCGAAATTGTTCAAACGAGATTGTGAATATGTTTTCGTGAGCCTTGGCTATTTGAGCTGTATACTTAGTTTGCTTACCTTCCGGAGCATCATATTGAGAACTTAATATAAATAGGTCAAAAATATCGCGGGGCTGGGTCACCGCGCGGGCGGCAAGGGCATCGATCTTTTGTGACACCGCGGAATGAATGTCATAATGCGGAACCACCAGCGGCGCCAGCTTATATAACCGCAGGATTGTATCAGATATGGGATGAACGGCAACTGAGCCTCTCCTCCCTCGCCGTGAAAACTCAACCTTAGTAAAAAGATCTTCCCCTGAACATGTAATAAGATGAATCTTGAAACGCTGGGTTGTTTGCGTCTGCTTGGCCTTTGCGATATTAGGCGGAATGATTTGGACAATATTAAGTGTCCTCAGATTGTCTATAAATGACCTGGCGTTTAAGATTTCCATGACAATGTCTTTTAGCTTTTCTACGGGAATCGTATTCACATCCAGATCCATATCTTCTGAATAACGGAAGCTTTTAAAGAAAAATCTCAGGTTCGTTCCCCCTTTGAGAGCATAGAATTCGGACTTAATTTTACGACTTAGCCAGCGTAAGAACTCAAGATGGAACAGCTCCCTTACTTGCAATATGCTGTAAATTTCTTTATTCATATATGAAGTATAACTTAGTTATAACTAAATTGCAATACATAAAAAATGAGTTAGACCACAGAAACGAGGGACGGAAAGACGTGGGACGTGGGGACGAGGGACGAGCGCTCGTTTCACTCGCTTGGACGTGGGACGCGAGGGACGAAGGACGTGGGACGATCGCTCGTTGCACTCGCTTGGACGTGGGACGTGGGGACGAGTTAAATGGGGACATCAGTTGTTTTTTGAGGCAAACCGAGCATTTTATATACATTGGCTTTCCTGTTGGAAAAGTCGGGGGGAGTTGGCCTGTCCCTCAAAACCTCGATTATACCCTTCTCCTCAAGCTCCAGAAGGCCTAAAGAAATGGTAGTATCACTTATACCATAAAGTTTTGCCATATCCTTCTGGCTGCGAAACCAGCAGGGATACCGGCTGGAACGGCCGGCTTCGTACAGACAAATCAAATACATATACTTAGCCCGCATAGAGAGCTTCCCGGGATAATCCCAGTATTCAAAGGGAATTACTATAGAGAGATTATCTTTAAGATTTAAGGAAACTACCCCTTTTTTATAATCAATAAGGCCATAACGCCTGAGACGAGCTAATGAGCGATGTATCCTTTCGTAGAAGTAATGATGCTGATTACGGTATTTACCTAACTTACCGCGAACGGTATAACCCATTGCTTTAGCCAAAACATCATAATCAACACTAAAACTAACCTCTCCGTTCTCATACTGTATCTTGCGTAACAACAAATAAAGATCTAACTGCTTTACAGCCCGGCTCTTAAGAAGACTGCGGCCTGTTTCAGGCAAAAGAAGGAAATCCGAAGAAATAACCACACCTTCAAATGAAGGTAGAAACATATCTTTATCCTGAAACGGGATTTTCTCGACATACTGCTTAAAAGCAATAGCATCGCGAGAAGAATCCTCAAAATATGTAACTTCATAATTATCTTCTATTGCCGCCCTTGACCAGTTTGCACTGCCTATAAAGACATACCTGTCATCAACAACAACACCCTTTACATGTAAAAGATGTTCGGGAGTATCAAAATATACATTAACACCGTTTTCTTTTAATTTTTGATAAGCAAGACGATTTTCTTTAAACTTTGAATCTTCCAAAATCACCCTGACATCAACACCGCGCTTTTCAGCATCTACAAGATCATCAACCAATTCATTGATTGGGCCTTTGCCTCCCGGCTCCAAAATAATGAAGTACATCGCGACTACAATTGAGCTTTTAGCCCGGGCTATATATTCATGAAGGGTTTGCTGATATGTTTTGCCGCAAAGAATATCGGCAAAAAGAGGAGAAGATGAAAATAAAAAACAAATAATATACGTTAAAAATAATTTTTTAAACAAGGAAGACACCCTTATTAGCAAACTCCAGAAACAGCGGCCTCAAATACCTCTTTTTTAAAAAGCTTGAGTTCGCTCTTGTCCTCGAGAAACCGCTCGACGTCTTTTTTCGCGGCCTCAAAATCAACCTTTTCGATCCTATCCGTGATAAATGCCTTCAAATTATCCTTTGTGATGGCCGACGAACGGCCTTGCGTTTGTTCTATCGCATTATTAAACAGCGGCAAATTCGGTTTGATGCCCTTACCCGCATACCAGAGAAGGTCATAAAAATCCCTGCCCTTTGTATATTTCCTGAAAAAGCACGCATGCAGTTTCGTCGCCAGGAGCGACGACAGATCAAAATGCTTAATATTCAGGATAAACGCCTTGTTGACAACCGTATTCTCAAGCTTACCTCCCTTTGGCGGATTTGTGTCTACCTCAAATTTTACGGAAAGGTTCTGCTCTTTAAAAGCGGAAAGCCCTAATTCGTTTAACAGCCCCGGAAATTTGATCATCATGCTGTGGACAGTTTTTTCGGCTTTTGGTTTTGAATTGGCGTGGAGCCCGTTTAACTTAAACTCGCGGAGCAATTCCTCATTCAACAGCTTAAAGTCATAACCGCTCCTGGAGACAAGCGAAAAGTCAAGATCCTCAGAAAACCTCCTGAGGCCGTAAAGCACCCTGAGCGCCGTTCCACCGGTAAAAGCGACTTTCTCAAAATAATCCTTTTCGTACAGAGCCTTTAGCACGATAATCTGGAGGAACTCGCGGACACGGTTGACCTTATCCTCGGCGGACATTTCATCTTTATACTGCTGTCTTAATACTTCGATCATCTCTTGTTTTCCTTAATAAACACGCAAAATTCCTTAGCGGCAGAGAGAAGTTTCCGGTTACTGAAAAGGCTCGCGTAAAACATAATCTTCTTCGCGCTTAATTTTTCCATATTCTGGAACCGAAAAGACTGCGCGAACTGCTCTTTTTCCGGCTTCGCGAATTTTGATAAATTCAAATAGATAAAATCCACAACCGCTTTTTCCGGCTCGGCAATGAATACCGGCAAACCAGCCTCATCCTTCGCCGACTTAAATCCCCTGAAGGCATCCGGCTTGATATGCTGGTAGATAAAAGTCCCGAATTCATTTATAAATCGCGCGGTTTTTTTTGTCGTGACACAAGTCACATCAGCCGCGCGCTCAGGGATAAGCCCGTAAAAATTTAACACAAACTCTAAGCTGACATATGACGGGCCATAAAGCCGGTTCGCAAGGAAGATTCTGCTTGGTTCTACCCTCCTGTCGTCCCTGTTAAGCATATAGATGCCTTTTTTGAGCCTGACAATAAGCCCCTTCGACTGCCAGCGATTGAGCTGGTTACGCATCGCCTGCCCGGCTTTTTCAAGCTGGACAGCGTCTCTTCCGACGATAAGCGGAAGTTTCGAAAACCTCTTTTTGAATTCTGCATAGTCCATAGTATTGTTTCTCTATATAATCAATAATGATTATATACGGAAATGGCCACACTGTCAAGTCACCAAGATAAAAAGTCACCAATTGCAAGTCACCAGAAACGATAGACGAAGGACGATCGCTCACTTTGTTCGCTGGGACGTAGGACGACCGCTCGTTTCACTCGCTCGGACAAATTAAAAAAGCAGTAGCTTAGAAGCCGTATCTCGTGAATCGTCCTCTCGGGGGAGGTTACGGCTACGCACTATTTCTTAAAAATTAAGAGTTATACACGGTTGTAAATTCCTTTTGGTATAGGAAAAGTGCGGTTATTCAAAATAACACCAATGAGGTTGGCTTTCTTTTTCTCCAGGGGTATTAAGGCTGATTTGACTACCTGGCGCCTGGTTTTACCTTCGTTTACTACCAGAACAATACCGTCGTTAAGTGAAGAAATTGCAGAGGCATCTCGGAAATTTCTCAAATTGGTACAGTCAATCAGGATTATTTCATATTTTTTCCCGGCTTTTTTAATTACATCAACCATTTTTGAAGAGTCTAAAAGCGTAATAGGATTAAGCCCGGTAGAACCGGCAGTTAGAACATTCAGGCACGAATTTTCACGAACCGCACTCGAATTATCACGAATTGGATAAATATCTACTGCTTTAACAGCCTCTTCAAAAGAACTCTTGCCCTCAAGAATATCACTCAGCCCCTGATTATTAGAAACTTTAAAAGCGGTATGCATAGAGGGATTCCTCAAATTGGCATCAATGATAAGCACTTTACAGCCTGCTTTGTGAGTTAAACAAATGCCAAGATTAGCAATAATAGTGCTAGTTCCCTCCTGCTCTAAGGCAGAAGTCATCAAAATAGATTTTAAGTTCTTCTCTTTTATAAGCAACTGTATCTGGTCTGAAATCGTCTGATAAGAAGAGGTATAAGGGGTTATCACCTTCGCATCCTGAACTAATCTTTTTTCTTTAACCTTTTTCTTCGGGATAGAGCCCAGAAGCGGAAGATTAAGGAATGTTTCCACGTCCTGAGGCGATTTGAAAGTATGATCCATATACTCAAATCCGAAGGCAAGCATAACGCCTAAAAACCAACTCATAAAAAAAGCAAGGACAAGCGTAAGAAGTTTAGGGGTTCCGGTCGGCTTAATAGGAACCTGCGCCTGCTCAATAATTTTAACGCTCGCAGGGCCGATTGCTTCTATAGCAGAAATCGGTTCGCCATTAAGGTTCGCGGTCATCTTCTCAATATTGTCCTTTAACTGTTTGACCGCGAGATGTTTTTCGCCATATTTTATCTGAAGCTCAGCAAGCTGCTGTTCAAGGTCAAATATAATATATGAACGGCTTACCACATTAGCGGTTATAGCTGAGCCAACAGGGCTGAAATCACTGACGCTTATGGTAAATAAGTTAGTATCTCTTATCGGCGCGACTTCTGTGCTTGCTTTTAAATCTTCTACCGCTTTACGAAATAGAAGAGTTTGCTTTTGTTGTGTGGGAAGAGTTTCGAGTTTGGCTTCAAGCGTTTTTGTCCGCCAGTCTACCAAACGCTTTTTAAGCGGAGAGCAAAAGTTTTTTTCATAATCAAGCGGACGACCGTATAGCCTAAGAGCTTTGACACTACGCTCAATTACAGGATTTGACTTCACAATCTCACTCTGGGTAAGGGCCATTTCAACTTTGCCATAACCACCTAACTCCCTGTAGTAGGGCGCTTCGACCTGTTTTTGTGCTGAGATAAGCATTTTAACCTGGGCCTCATAAACCGGTGTTTTAAGTTTCAGGCCGATGAAAACAGTTACCATGACAGTGATAAAAGTGATGGCGATTACTGCTTTGTGCCGGAAAAGCACGCGCAGGTAGTCGCGGAATGTGGTGGTGGTGTCTACACTCGAATTGGGATAAGTATCCATGTTATTAACCTCTCTTTCGTTACGAAGGACGATCGCTCGCTTTGCTCGCTTGGACGAGGGACGACCACTCATTTCATTCGCTCGGACGAGGGACGTTTACTCGCTTTGCTCGCTTGGACGAGGGACGACCACTCATTTCATTCGCTCGGACGAGGGACGTTTACTCGCTTTGCTCGTTTGGACGAGGGACGACCGCTCGCTTTGCTCGCTTAACAGAACATATCTGCTTTTCGCTCCATTGTTATAAGCATTGCAAATATGTGTTCGTATTTTTCATCTAATTTTTCAAATGTCTTTTTATCAATATAGTTACATTTTAAGGTAAATTCCAACCAGGTCTGTGTTTCTGCTGCTTCTTGTGCCGCATCTGACAATTTATTTATAAAGACTTTTTTATATTTTCGTTTACGCCAACCTTCCGCAAGATTTGCACAGATTGATCTGGAAGATCTGCGCATTTGATCAGTTAATGAATATTTTTCTTCTTTCGGAAAATCCTTTGAAAGATTATATATCTCCATTGCTACGTCAAAAGCAATTCTATAAACCTCTAAATCTCTTACGCTTTTTACTTTTCTCATCAAACTATCACCCACTAAAAAATTCCCTCTGATACTACTACAATGTCTTCCGGGTGGAGTAACATGTCTGATTCGGGGCTGCCGTTCATGGCGGATTTGATGTCTATTTTTATGGTTTCGTAACCGGCTTCTTCTTTTTTTGGTTTTAAAACCTTGATCCGGCTTGAGGAGCCGTATTTGGAAAAACCACCGGCCATGGATATGGCTTTTAAAACTGTTGTGTTATCTTCCAGTAAATACCGTCCGGGCCTGGCAACTTCGCCATAGACAAAAAACTTTTCATTCGGTTTAATAACTACTATGTCTCCGGGCAGAAGAGGCATATCACCTGTCTTGCCGGCCCCTCCCGCGGTACCTCTGATATCTATCTCTATATCTTCGTACCCCGGTTTATCATTCTGTAAACGCCTGACATTCACCCTGCCGTAAAGGCCGCCCGGCGTAAGGCCTCCGGATACTGAAATAGCTCTTAAAACTGTCATGTTATCTTCCAGAAAATACCGCCCGGGCCTGGCAACTTCGCCGTAAACAAAAAACTTTTCGCTCGGTTCAACAACCACTATGTCTCCGGGTAAAAGAAGCATATCACCTGTCTTGCTCTTCCCTTCCATGGTACTTCTTATATCTATGCTTATGCTTTGATATTCAGGCTCATCTTTTCTTCCCGGACGCCTGACATTTATCTTGCCATAGAGGCTATCCGGAGTAAGCCCCCCGGCTACGGATATCGCCTTTAAAACAGTCATATCATCGGATATCGGGTAGGCATTAGGATTACTGACCGCGCCATAAACAAAGAAGTTCTTGCTCCGGGACTTTATAAGAGAGATTGAAACAACCGGATATTTTATATAGCTGTCAGACAGCTTATTTGATATCTCTGCTTTTATCTCATCTAATGTCTTGCCTTCAGCCTGGACATTGCCGATATACGGGAAAGATATTAATCCGTCTGCCGGAACTGTCGCCACAGTGTGGAGATTATCGTACTCAAGCACGCTTATTTCCAGCACATCATCTATGCCGATAACATATTCAGCATTAACCGATGTTGGAAGCGCCAAGTTAAGTGCCGTAAGTAAAATCGCGAAAGTGTACTTTATCATATCTTTTCTCCCATTTTTACGTAAAGACGAGGGACGACCGCTCGCTTTGCTCGCTTGGACGAAGGACGATCGCTCGCTTTGCTCGCTCGGACGAGGGACGATCGCTCGCTTTGCTCGCTTGGACGAAGGACGACCGCTCGCTTTGCAACTATCTTGTTCAAAACAAATTATCAAAAGGTTATACAATATATCAAAAATCTATGGATAATCCAAGAGTTACTGTGTTTTTTGTATATTTTCGGGATTCAATGGTGGAATTTACATCTGAATAGGTGTATTTTAAATTTCCTTTTAAGTTTTCTCTGAAATCGTAAGAGCAGGCGATGCTTGCTCCCAGAAGTTTATCTTTTATGTCTAATAAAACATATTTACCTTCGCCATAAAAACCTGAAAGGGAACAGCTTAGCCTTTCTGCCAACTGTCTGGTAAAAAGAACTGATGCCCGCCAGTGGTTAAAAAGGTCTTCCTCATAAGAACTTGTGTAATCTTCTTTTTTAAAGGAAATGCTCAGGCGGGTGTTTTCATCCAGTTCATCAGTAATCGAAGCAGAAATAAGCGGCCTGGTGTAATTTTCATCATTGTAAGACCTTATAAAATCTACTCCGATTCTACCGTCAAAATAGATTTGTTTGGTTAAGTAGTGCCTTATACCGGAGGCAATAGAGTTTGTAGATGAATCATCGTCATGGACAAATTTTCTGTTCATAAAATCATATGAAACAAACAGGATAGTAGTTGAACTTAAAGAATAATCCGCTTCAATACCAGCCCTATTCAGATATGAATCTTTCATGTCTTCTCTTGAAATATAATCTATTTCGTTAGCGTATTTCGCGGTAACAGAAAACTGTTTGGTGATATCCCTTGTATAATCAAAATTAAATTTGTTTCTGTAATAGCCGTACCTGCCGCTTGTCCTGCCAAATTCATCTTCGAAACTTCGCGGTTCATAAGTATGGGTAAAAATATTGTTTATGCTGATTCTGTCATATTTTGAAAATTCCTGTTGAAAATTTAAAGTCAGGTTTTCTGAGAGATTATTGTAATTATGGTTAGCGGCAAAGATTTGCTGAGTTATGCCGCCGCCAAGTTCTAAAGTTGTAGTTTTGCCTTCGTATTTGGCGCTTAGCCCAAGGGTTAAGTTTGTTATAAAATCATTTTTCTTATCATCGTTAACGAAAGTGATATTATCATCGTAGGTTTCAGACGCGCTTCCACGGAATTTTATATCGACCCCATTATAATTGATGGAGTAAGAGCTCAGAGGGATAAATAATAGGGCCGCCGTTAAAAAAATTACAGATATATTTATTAGTTTCATTTAGTTTGCTTTTTTTGTCTTTACTCCGATATCGTCAATGTAGAGATGGATGACTTCGCCTGTTTTGCCAAGGGGCTTTAGGGCTTTACCGTCAACTTTGACTTTCAGACCGCCGGCATTGCCGATTTTTAAATGAATTTTTCCGCCAAGCCATTTTTCTCCCTGCCCGGCAGATAGTATTCCCGCGGGAAATTCTTTCCCGTCCAGCCACACGGCTATCCAGACATCTTCGGAGGCAGTCACTTCCACTTCATGCTGAGCATCGCCCCGGGAAGGAACAACAGGAAGCTTAACCGACGCAGTCTTGATATCCAGGTATTGGGCAGGCATGGGAGAGGTAACATCTTTATAATACTGGTCTTCGCTTCTCCCGCTAAAAAATACTAATTTAATAACAAAAACACCAATTAAAACTACTACACAAATTATAACAAAGGTACCCGGCCTGGAAAGCTTAAGAGAGTTTCTTCCGGCATTCATTGCTTTTAAACGCCCAACCTTTTTCTCACTCTTATTTGTCTTTTTTAGCGCATCGCCATATCTGATGGTATATTCGGATATGAGGCTTTTATAGTCCACACCGAGAAACTCTCCGTACATCTTCA
>JAGLRQ010000062.1 GCA_023136205.1 Candidatus Auribacterota bacterium | reverse complement strand
ATTTTTCCAATTTTTCCAGACATCCAAGTTCCTAAAATTTCTAATCTTTTTTGTCATTAATATCATCACTTGTGGAAACATCTTTGCTGAAATATTCATTTGTATCAACTAAAATTTCCCGGCCTTTACTCCCCCTGTGAGAACCGACTATGCCTTTATCTTCCATAATATCAACAAGCCTCGCGGCTCTCGCGTATCCGATCCTTAACCTTCTCTGCAAAACCGAAGCTGAAGCCTGTCCATGATTAAGAACGATTCTAACAGCTTCATCATATAAGTCATCTTCATAATCGAGGGCATTTGATTTCGTTTCCAGCGCGGAAATTATATCTTCGGAATGTTCCTCCACCCCCTGTTGTTTCCAGTAATGTATAACTTTCTTTATTTCTTTGTCTGAAACCATTACCCCCTGAGCCCTGACCAGCTTAGAGCTTCCGGGAGGATTGTATAATAAATCACCCTTGCCAAGAAGAGCTTCCGCGCCGTTTCCATCAAGAATGGTTCTTGAATCTACTTTACTGGAAACTTCAAAAGCTATCCTCACAGGGAAATTGGCTTTTATCAGGCCTGTTATAACATCAACAGACGGCCTCTGCGTCGCTACAACAAGATGTATGCCCACAGCCCTTGAAAGTTGAGCCAATCTTACTATAGAAGTCTCAACATCAACCGAAGCGGTCATCATTAAATCCGCCAGTTCATCAATCAGGATTACGATATAAGGCAGCCTGTTCGGAACACTTTCTTCTTCCCCATCCTTCTCGACAAAAGCACTCTGCATGGACAAATCCCTGCCGTTAAACCTTACAATATCGTTAACACCCACTTTTGAAAAAAGATTAAATCTCTTTTCCATCTCTTTAACGGCCCAGTGCAGCCCCGTAACGGCCTTTTTAGCGTTTGTTATTACAGGAGAAATCAAATGAGGTATGCCGTTATATTTTTTTAACTCAACCATTTTAGGGTCAATCAACAGCATTTTCACCTGTTCAGGAGTCTGGCTCATAAGAATAGACATGATCAGAGCATTGATACACACCGTTTTCCCCGAACCTGTGGCGCCGGCAATCAAAACATGAGGCATCTGAGAAAGATCCCCGATAACAGGCATCCCGGCAACATCTTTGCCTATGGCTATAGGGATGCTGCCTTCAAAATATTTATACTCTTCGGAAAACCGGACTTCTTTCATGCAAACGCTATGGCGGCCTTTATTAGGAACCTCTATCCCCACAGCAGCTTTTCCGGGAATGGGCGCGACTATTCTTATGCTGGAAGCACTCATAGCAAGAGCTATATCATGCTCCTTAGACTTTATCTTGCTTACTCCTACCCCCGGAGCCGGCCTGATTTCGTAACGGGTCACGGAAGGGCCCTTGGTTATCTCTTCAACAGTAACTTCTATGCCGAAATCCGTCAGTACCTGGACAAGAATTTCCGCGTTTTCCTGTATTTCTTCCTTCCCGCCACCGCTAACGATCCTGGGGTCATCAAGCAGTTCATCTTTGGGAATCTCAAACTTTTTCTCGCCTTTTGATGATAAAACCGGAACATCGTCAGCAGAAACATTTGAAGGTTTTACCGATACAGGAACAGAAAACAAAGGAGGGGTATTTTCCTCTATTTTCTTTTTCTTTGACCTTAATAATTTTTCAGGCAGTGTGGTGTGGCTTATCTTTATTTTTTCGGGGGAAATCACAGGCTTTTTCGGTTCCTCTTTTTTATCCCGAAACGGGAACTTAAACAGGCTTTCCTTCGCGGGTTCTTTATCCTGAACCTTCCCTTGAACATTTTTAGAAGCAGAGGTTTCAAAAAACACAGCTTTAATCATTTCCCCCGCTTTACAGCCAAGTTTTTTACAATACTCCCATATTTTTTTTAAGATCGGATAAGCCTGAACTTCAGTCAGAAGAAATACTGTGACCAGTAAAATAGAAATAATCAGGATGGTGCCACCAACAAAGCCCAGGTATTTCATTATTATGTAAGCAAATGTCTGGCCGATTATTCCGCCTGCCAGCCTCTGGCCTAACAACCTTTCAGCCAAATTATATAAACCCGAGGCGTTATTAAAAATTGCCGACGCCATAATCAAAATTAAACAGCAATACGCGACTTTAAGAAAATCTATTGTTTTATCGCGGAAAATAGCTGTCGCCCACCCGCCAAGCATAATAGGAATAAGATACGCGCCGAACCCGAATAAAAAGATCCACGCGTACGCGACCCAGGCGCCGACAATGCCAACTATGTTTTTAGCCGGGTTATTAGGGCTGGACGTATTCGCGCTTACATCAGAAGGGTCGTAAGAGAAAAGTAAACACAGAAAAATAACGGTCAGCAAAGCAAGGACAATGGCAACAACTTCCCTGGATTCAGTTTTTTTTTCGCGTTTTTTCTTAGAAGGGGGCATTGTCAGCCTTGGGTTGAATTAATTATATAATTTACAATAGATCCTGAAACAAGTTCAGGATGACCCTACCTTGTTAATAAATACCGCAACAAAGATCCGGATGACAAATTTAGTGTCCTGTGTGGCCAAAACCGCCGGAATTTCTTTGGGTTTCGGCAAGTTCGGCCACAACAGAAATATCTCCCCTTATAACTTCCTGGAGAATCAATTGGGCTATACGCAAACCTCTTTTTATAACAAACGGTTCTTTGCCGAGGTTTATCAGGATTATGCCAATTTCTCCCCTGTAGTCGGAATCAATAGTGCCCGGAGAATTAACAATGCTTAATCCGTGTTTCAAAGACAACCCGCTGCGCGGCCTGACCTGAGCTTCATAACCCGGCAAAATCGACATACAAATACCGGTAGGTATCAAAGATATCTCCCCCGGCTTAAGCTCTGTATCTTTATCGACAGCAGCGTAAAGATCCATTCCGCTGGCTTCTTCACTCATATATTTTGGGACAGGTAAATCACGCGCGTGTTCAAGAACTTTAATCTTTATCTTTATGTGTTTCATTCTTCTTTTTTGTTTTCTTTTTTGGCCATGTCTATCATCGCGTCTTTTCGGCTTAGTACGAGCCTGCCTCTTTCATCTTTCTCTGTTGCTTTAACCCACATCACATCACCTACTTTACAGATATCGGTGACTTTGTTTACCCTGCGGCTGTCAAGGCGTGAGATATGAACCAGGCCATCTTTACCGGGAAGAACCTCAACGAAACAGCCAAAGTCTTTAATATCTTTAACGATACCTTTGTAGATTTTGCCTATCTCTATTTCAGCAGTTAAATCTTTAACCCATTTGACAGCCTTCTCAATGCTTTCTTTATCATTCGAAGATACCTGAACTATACCTTCGTCATTAATGTTGAGTTCGGCGCCTGTTGTTTTGGTGATTTCCTTTATCATCTTCCCGCCGGGGCCTATAACAAGCCCGATTTTCTCCGGGTCAATTTTAATTGTAGTGAGCCTCGGGGCATATTCGGAAAGCTCTTCTTTCTCGGCTGAAATACACTTATCCATTTCTGACAGAATATGCATTCTTCCTTCCTTAGCCTGCGCCATAGCCGTTTTCATTGTTTCTTTAGAAATTCCTCCAACCTTGATATCCATCTGAAACCCGGTAATACCTTTTTCTGTTCCAGCCACTTTAAAATCCATATCTCCAAGGAAGTCTTCAAGGCCGAGTATATCGGAAAGGATAACCTCTTTTTCACCTTCTTTTATAAGGCCCATCGCTATACCGGCAACAGCGGATTTTATAGGGACGCCGGCCTCCATCATCGACATGGAACTTGAACAAACAGTAGCCATGGAAGAAGAACCGTTGGATTCAAGAACATCAGATACAATCCTGATAGTATAAGGATAATCTTCAGGCAGCACATTGCTTATAGACTTTTCAGCCAGAGAACCATGGCCTATTTCCCTTCTGCCGGGGCCTCTCATAAAGCGGCATTCACCGGTGCTGAACGGAGGAAAATTATAGTGAAGCATAAAAGTTTTCTCCTGGTCGCCTTCAAAATTCTCGTATTTCTGGACATCACCCGCGGTACCGAGCGTTGTAATCGCGAGAGCCTGAGTCTCCCCCCTTGTAAAAAGAGCAGAACCATGTGTCCTCGGCAAAAGGCCAACTTCGCATGTAATAGGCCTTACATCTTTCAGTCCCCTTCCATCGGCACGGATACTTTTTTCGATTATCATAGCCCTCATAACTTTTTTCTGTATCTTCTTAAAAGCCATTTTTATATCCGTATCTGATACATCAGGGTCTTTTTCTTTTAACGGCGCTACCGCTTTATCAAGAAGCGCTTTTAACGCGTTCTCTCTCTCTTTTTTATTTTTTATCAGTATGGTTTTCTCAAGATCTCCAATCACAGAATCGTTGATAGCAGAATAGATATCTTTATCAATCTCATGAAGAACCGCGTCTCTCTTCTTTACACCAAGAGCTTTCGCGAGCTCTTCCTGAATTTCATTAATTTCTTTAATAGCTTCGTGCCCTATATCTATTGCTTCCTGAAGAACTTCTTCGGACACTTCCTTCGCTTCGCCTTCAACCATCATCACAGCATCCGATGTCCCGGAAACAACAAGCTCAAGGTCGCTCGTTTTAACATCTTCATATTCAGGATTAACAACAAATTTGCCGTCTATTCTCGCGACTCTCACGGCCGCGATAGGCCCCAGGAACGGAATATCGGAAACAGTCAACGCGGCAGAAGCGCCAACTATTGTCAATACATCAGGATTGTTTTCCTGATCAGCCGAAAGCACCGCGCCAATTATCTGAACCTCGTTAAAATACCCTTCAGGGAACAACGGCCTGATCGGCCGGTCAGTAAAACGCGCGGTCAGAATTTCCTTTTCTGTCGGCCTTCCTTCCCTTTTTATGTATCCCCCCGGAAACCTGCCGGCGGCATAAGTATTTTCTCTGTAATCCACTGTTAACGGAAAGAAGTCCATGTTTTCCCTTGCTTCTTTACTGGAAACAGCAGTAACAAGAACCATCGTATCCCCATATCTTACAACAACTGCCCCGTCAGCCTGTCTTGCCAGTTTACCAACTTCTATGGATAAAACCTTTCCACCTATCTCTTTTTCAACTTTTTTAATCATACTACCTCCAAAACGCTATTTACGCAGTTTAAGTTTAGATATAATTTCTTTATATAATGAGGGGCTTTTAGTAATCAAGTAGTCAAGAAGCCTTCTGCGCTGGCCAACGAGCTTGAGCAATCCTCTCCTGCTGCTATGATCCTTTTTATGAGCTTTCAAATGCTCCGATAGGTCACTTATCCTTGCAGTGATCAACGCTATCTGAACCTCCGAAGAACCCGTATCTTTATCCGCCCTTTGGAACTCTTTAATAACCTCTTTTTTCTTATCAGTATTCAATCCCATTTTCCTCCTCCTTTCGTAAGCGCCAGAGATATCGCGCGGGCCGTATGGGATATCGCCCCGGCAAAATCCCGGTTAATTAATATTTTAAATCACCCAACAAAACCCAGCTACTCTACCGAATATCGCGGAAAAAGTAAAGGGTTTACTAATTATTTTAATCTCTCTTTAGCAAAAAATCTATTGGCTTTCTCAACATCATCTCTAATCCGGGCAGATAGATCCTCTGTTTTATCAAATTTCAGTTCTTCTCTTAATTTATCAAAAAAGATTATCTCAATATTCTTACCCAGTATATTCTCATTGAAATCAAGAATGTGTGCCTCTACAATTCTGTCAAAGGCCCATCCTTCGGGAACTTCACTGCCTACATTTGTAACCGAATCAAAAGTATTCCCGTCATAAATAACTCTTGTAAGATAAACCCCGATTGGCGGCATGGCTTCATTGTGGGGATCAATATTAGCGGTAGGAAACCCGATCTTCTTACCCACACCCTTGCCTTTTACCACCGTTCCAACTATCGAATATTTCCTTCCAAGACACCTTTCAGATTCTTTAACCCGGCCGCTTTCAATAAGGCCCCTGATAAAAGTACTGCTGACACGGGCACCTTCCACCTCCACAGGTTTAACGATTTTAACTCCTATTCCCATTTCAGAACAAACCTTCTTTAAAAAAACGGTATCGCCTTTTTTGCCGCGGCCAAAATGAAAATTCCCGCCCACACAAATAAATTCAGGGTGGAAATTCTTCATAAGCCATTTTTTAATAAAATCCACCGGTTCCGTCCGCGCAAACTCACGGGAAAATTCCTGTACATAACAATAATCAATACCCAGGCTTTCAATAAGTTTTAGCCTGTGTTCAAGAGAAGCAAGAAGCGGCGGTTTTTTCCCCGGATACAAGGTGGCCAAAGGATGAGAAGAAAAGGTAAGGAGCAAAGAATCAAGGCCTTTCGCTTTAGCCTCCTCAACTGTATTCCTGATAATTTCCTGATGACCTGAATGAACACCGTCAAAAACGCCGATAGTCAAAGCTGTCCCGGCGTCAAAATTAAGCAGATCTTCCTTCTTTAATAATTTCATTTACCTTATCCAAACTCAACATAACACTTTTAATTTTTTCACAACTCATATCCATAAAATCATCCAGGCTGACAGCATTCTCCAGCTTAAAAACACCATTCTGAGTCCTCTTCAAAGCAGTCATACACGCGCAACAACCCAGTTTTTTGCCTATATCACTGCAAAGCGTTCTTAAATATGTTCCCTTGGAACATTTTACATAAAAAGTCAATTCCGGACGAGAGTAATCCAAAAGGCCAATATCAAAAATAGTTATCTCCGAGGGTTTTCTTTCTACTTCTTTCCCTGCCCTCGCAAGTTTATAAAGTTTTTTGCCATTCACTTTTTTCGCGGAAAACATCGGAGGAACCTGCAGCTGGCCTCCCCTGAAAGATTCCAGCGCGCATAATATTTCTTCCTTTGAACAATCCGGAACTGTCTTCCTG
>JAGLRQ010000061.1 GCA_023136205.1 Candidatus Auribacterota bacterium | reverse complement strand
AGGTGTCAAACAAAGGAACAAAATAAAAAATCAGCTATAATGTGCGTCCAAACAAAATATAAACCAACCAGAATAAATATGACTGCCGTAACTTTTTTCGCGTAATACTCAAGCCTGCTGAAATGATGAAACCACTTATCAAAAGACTTCACGCCAAACACTATGCAAAGCGAAAAAAATAAAACCGGCAAGCCTGTGCCAAAACCATAGATAAAAGGCAGCAGCGAGCCAAACTTATGCTGCAGGGAAAGAGGGATCAGGCTGCCGAAAAATAATCCCGCGGAAATAGGACAAAAAGAGAGGGCAAAAAGAACCCCTAGGGCAAAAGAACCTTTTACACCCGCTTTAGCCAGGCCTTCCTGCTTTTTTGATGATATGGAAAATCCCGGGATATTTAGCTTCACTATACCCAATAAAAACAATCCTGCAAAGATAAGAATCAGGCCTAAAGCTTTGTTCATGTACTCCTGCAGAAATCGGGCAACGGCCGGAACACCCAAGAGCGAATTAACAATTATAAAGCCCAGGGCCGCATAGGCCGCCATCCTGCCAAAGGTATATGCAATCCCCGACCATAATACCGCTTTTATATGTGTCATCCTTTTCGATAGGTATGTGACCGCCGCAATGTTTGTCGCTAGTGGACATGGGCTTATGGAAGTTAAAACACCGAGCCACAAGGCTGAAACAATACCGATTAAAATTTGGCTCATACCTCTTCCTCAAGATACTTGGTTACTTCGCTTTTAATATATTCGTAAAACTGTTTTTTGTTTCCTAAATAATTCCATACTTTCGGAAGGTTCTTATATTTAACTTCTTTCCCGTCTTTTACTAAAGAAAGAACTACAGATTTAGTATAAAGCTGGTAAGCATCAACAAAATAACGGTTTTCGCTATTATCCATATTTACCGGTTTAAAAATTAATTCTCCGGAATTTAGCGCATCTTTAAAAAATTCCTTTACCGCATTTTTGGTATACTGTTCAATTTTATGGCATGAAGCACAGCGGAAATCACCATAAAAATAATAAACAATTACCTGATTATTATCGGTATCAGCGGCATAAATTAACCCCGAAAAAATAAAAACACATATAGTTAATAAAAATAGTGTTTTTTTATACACGTTAAACTCCCGTTTTTTGTATTATTCCTGCAATTTCTTCCGCGGATAAAACTTTTCCCGCTGATCTCACTTCCCCGTCAACAACAAGAGCCGGGATAACCATTACATCATACCCGGTAATTTTTGCTATATCTTCCACCTTAACAACTTCAGTTTCTCTGCCTGTCTTTTCCAATGCCTTTTGGACATTATCATAAAGCTGGTTGCACTTCGCGCAACCCATTCCTAAAATTTCAATTTTCATTTCGTAAGCTCCTGTTTTATACAAAACTCCCAAATAAAATGCCGCTTATCGCGGCCATAACAATAACCAAACCAACATATACAACAGTTTTTTTTCCCCCGATAACGCCTCTGATAACAAGCATATTCGGCAAACTTAGCGCCGGCCCGGCTAAAAGAAGCGCAAGTGCCGGGCCTTTGCCCATGCCTGAGCCAATTAATCCCCGCAATATAGGAATCTCCGTCAGCGTGGCAAAATACATAAAAGCGCCGGCAATGGAAGCAAAGCAGTTAGCAAATAAAGAATTGCCTCCGACCAATGTCGTTATGAATTTTGATGGAATTATTCCTTCCCCGCCGGATCTTCCTAAAAGCAATCCGGCGATCAATACCCCCCAGAATAATAACGGCATGATCTGATTAGCAAAATTCCAGCTCGCTTTTGTCCATTGTTTAAGTTCACTTTTCTTAAACCATCTTATGATCATGACAATAAGCATAACTAAAAAGGCAACTGTCAAATACCACTTCATTCTAAAAAGCAGGCCTACGAATCCTGTATCACCAACCTGAGGCTTCCCCCAGTTAGCAAAAACCAGAACAGATACCATAGAGAAAAAATAAAGGGCATTCTTCCATAGAGGCCTGCTTTCCTTTTCACCGTCAATCGAAAATGAACCATTCGCGTGACGAGCCCTTTCTTCTTTAAGAAAAATAATATGCATCAGTAATCCAATAACAACACTAAAGACAACAGCACCAAGCGCCCTCGCGACACCAAGCTGCCAGCCCAAAACGCGCGCGGTCATGATAATAGCCAGAACATTTATAGCAGGCCCCGAATAAAGAAACGCTGTCGCGGGGCCAAGCCCCGCGCCTCTTTTATATATACCGGAAAACAAGGGCAAAACCGTACAGGAACATACAGCCAGAATCGCGCCTGAAACAGAAGCCACACTATAAGCTAATATCTTATTAGCTTTCGCGCCAAAGTATTTAATAACCGCTGACTGTTTTATAAAAACAGAAACGGCACCGGCAATAAAAAAGGCCGGCACAAGGCAAAGCAGGACGTGTTCACGCGCATACCATCTAACCAATGCCAAAGCCTCAAATACCGGATTCCTGAACGGCAATAATTCAACAGGAAAATAAAAACATCCCAGGAATACCGCAGTCATCAATAAAAGTTTTTTAGTCTCTTTCATCACTCACCTTTTTCTATAATCTTACAGCAACCGCCTTCAATTTTTATCGCTTTAACATTCACCAAAGCATCGGCGATTTTTTTACGCGCGCATTCAAGAATTCTTGAAATCGTGGAGCGATGTACGCGCATTTTTTTTGCTATTTTTTCTTGATCCAATCCTTCTAAATCAGAAAGCCTTATTGCTTCAAATTCATCGATAGTCAAAACAACCCCTTTGAGTTTACTCAAAGGTTTACACTGGGGCTGAAAGCACTTCTCCCCCGGTTCACATTTTACCCACCTTGTTTTTTTAGGCCTCATAAACACCCTCTTTTTATAATGCACATATGTGCATTATAAAACGGCGAAAAAACATTGTCAAGAAAAACTTTGCTTCCATCGTTTTACCCCTGCTGATTCGCTTTGCGAAGCAAAGCGGCTGAGACAATGGGGGCAGACAATAATGGTGTTTTTAGTGATTAAAAAGAATATTTGAATTTGAAGTGTTATGATCGGGACTATCTTCGGGAAGATGTCCATAAGCGCCGCGGGAGAAATCGGCAAGGCAAAAGAAGGTTAAACCAAAAATATCAGGCCGGCTTTTTTCTCCTGGGTTTTACAACCATCATCCACCTTCTGTAAGGATGTTTGTCAGTAATTTTTTCATCCACCCAGTACTTTAAAAACCTTGAGCGGTTTACAGTTCTTACGACACCCTTCTTCGAAGGATCTGCCAGAAGAATATGTTTCTTGCTCACTCCTATTACAACGGAATAATGCCCCCCGCCCCAGGCAACATAATGTATAATAACCGGATGATGAAGAAGTGTATTTTTCTTTAGATCGTCAATTTTCGCGTTATTTTTATGCCCAACGGAAAAACCCAGTTTCCTGGCGGTTTTGATCATTGCCGTTGAACCCGTGCCATACCCTTTTGATGTCTTGCAGAGTTTTCTTAGCCTTACATCGGAAACTTTTTTGCCATAGTGTGCCAAAACCATCTTCAGCGACGCCGGGCCGCAATCATAATCTGTTCTTTGCTTATATCTTGGAATAACTACAGCATGATTTTTATGCTTTCTACGCCAGTTATAAAGTACCATATTTTACCTAATATTATTTAATCTCAGCCCACCGGGCAGTTCAATTTTCAGCGTAAAACAATATAGCGGAAAAAAAGAAAAAGTCAATTGATTTCCTTCAGTTTTACAACCTCATCTCTCAGGGCAGAAGTAATTCTTCCATAATCGTCTTTTTCACCCTTTTTCGACTTTTCCAAAAGTTCAGTTACAGATAAGGGGGATCCAAAAACAACCTTTATCGGATAAGGCCGGGGAAAACCTCTATGCCGCGGCCAGGCAAAAACAGCGCCCTTTATAAAAACAGGTACCAGAGGTATATCTAATTCTTTCGCCAGTATCCCCACACCTTTCTTGAACTCCTGCACGTTTTCATCGATTGAACGCCCCCCGGCGGGAAAAAAGCACATAATTTTGCCGTTTTTTAAAACGTAGGAAGATACCTGCATAGCTTCTACAAGATGTACATTTGGATCTATTGAAATAAGCCGCCCGAGTTTTATCCCCCAGGCTATCAGCGGATTTTCAAAATAATAGGAATATCCAAGAAAAAAGCTATGAAGTTCCAGCCTATACGGAATGCTTGCGGCGACAAATAATCCGTCAAGATAACTCGCGTGGTTCGGGCATAATATATATGGCCCTTTACACGAAAGATTCTCCCTGCCTTCTACCTTTAACCGGAAAAATACTTTAAACACGCAAAAAACAAATTTTATAAACGCGAATGTTAAAATTTCATCCCATTTTGACGGCTTCAACCGGACTTTACTAAGAACTTTTTCCGGAGGCAATTTGTCCAACAATTCTTTCCAGTTAAAACCTTCTTTCTGAACCCTGCCGTCCGGAACCGTCTTCCCGTCCGAGCTAATTTCATTTAAAAGTTCCCTTACAGTAAACACCTTCGCTATAAGTTCAGTCGGGATTTTTATTTTAAGAAGCCTTTCCAGCTCGTCAGCAAGCTCCACACGGCCAAGCGAATCAATACCAAGGTCTATTTCCAGATGGTCATCCGGTATTATTTTCCTTTTCAATTTTTGCCCGAGAAAAATCAATATTTTCCTCGAAACATCCCGATTGACTAATAGTCTGTCATCTTCCGAGTACTTTTTTTCTTCCACAGCTCGACGCTGTTTTTCTTTTCCGTATTTCTCCTGAAGTTCAAACCTTCTTATTTTTCCTAAACGTGTCCGCGGTAATTCTTCTTTAATAATGGTAAAACCCATCAGGCGGCAGTGCGAAGGAAGCTCTCGCGATATGTTTTCAAGTTCCCATTTAACCGCGTCTTTAACAGTAGTAATGTTTTTCCCGCGCAGATACAAAAAGTCAGGCACAATAAGGGCGTGAAGGCCTTTCCGTCCATCAGAGAAAACACAAAGCTCTTTTATGCTCGGGGCAGAGCCGTACAGAACCTCAAGATCTTCAGGATAAATATTCTTACCTGAATCTAATACTATAACTTCCTTTAATCTGCCGGTAATAAAAAGATACCCTTCACTGTCTATATATCCCAAATCACCAGAATAAAACCACCCGTCTTTTATCACCTTTTGTGTAAGGCCAGGCCGTTTAAAATACCCGCTCATCACATTGGGCCCCTTTATAAGCACCTCCCCTATACCAGAGCTGTCAGGGTTATTTATTTTTATTTCAACATCAGGGACTGCTTTGCCAACCGAGCCGAATTTTACCTTCCCGGGCGGATTAAATGCTGCTGCCGGGGAAGTTTCAGTAAGCCCGTATCCCTCTACCATCCCAATCCCTAGTTTTGATATATCCTTTGCTATGTCAGGATTAAGCCGCGCTCCTCCTGAAGTGAACAACCGAAAATTCTTTCCGAAAATCTTCCGGACCCTGATTCTTGTAAAAAAGAGAATCAGCGGTTTAAGAATAGCCGGCGCCTCGTCATATTTTGAAAAAATTTTGTTGCGTAATACAGTTATGATCTGCGGTACCGCGGGCATAATTGTCACACCACTTTCTCTCATGGCACGGGTTATATCCTCCGGCCTGAGGCTAAGACAATAAGTTATTTTAGCTCCCATTAAAAGAGGCCCGAGCAATCCCGTCATAAAAGCATAGCTATGGAAAAGCGGTAAAATTGACAGAACATTGTCTTTTCCCGTGCAAAGATTAAATTTATCAAGGCTTTTGAAATTGGAACAAAAATTGCGGTGGGTTAACATAACACCTTTCGGGACACCGGTTGTTCCAGAAGTATAAATAAGTGAAGCAATGTCGTCCGGTAAAATTTCCGGAAAATCAAAGTTCCGGGATACAGAGTATTCTTCTATCCGCGAAAACTTTATAAAATTATTTTCTTCTTTAACCGGGCCAACGGTAATTATGTTTTTTAACTGTGATTTTAACCGTTTAAAATTATCTTTTGAAAGCACTTGTTCTGAGATAAAACCGGCTTTTGGTTTACAATCCGCGGTTATATTTTCTATTTCTTTTACTGTCATCTGAGGATCAACCGGAACCGCGCAGGCTCCGGAATAAATTATCCCAAGATAGGAAACTACCCACTCCGAGCCGTTATCCAAAACCAAAAGAACAAAATCGCCTTTCCCTATCCCTTTATCTACTAGAAAAGCAGCCATTTTACGCGAAAGGTTATCGACCCTGGCATAGGTATACCTGCGCCATATGCCGTCCTTTTCAAACTGAAAACAAATTTTGAGAGGAAAGCGCTGCGCTGCTTTGGTAAAAAGATAATCTATCGTCAATTTTTCCGGCATATTTTGTTTTTTCAACATTTTGATTATCTAATTAAAACATTATGCGGCAACGCTGTCAATTTTTTGATTTTGACGGAGGATATGCTAAAAATGGATCATCAATTTCCAAAAGAAGTTCCCATACAGCCCGGGGCCTTTGATACTGTTCCGGCCCCGATGGACGCGCCTTCATGGTAGGTACCCGCCAGCTTTCAGGGGTGTTAAACCAGAATGCTGTCCGGGGATTTTCATACGTATTAAAATAAACGCCGTAAGCAGTCTGTAATGCCTCTTTTTTTAATCCGGCATCATACATCAAAGCCGCAAGAAAATATGTTGAACCTGTCCAGACTTCATCCGACTGCAGGGTCCCAATCAAAGTTCCGTCTTCTTTAATAGCATTTATTGCTCCAATATCTCCAACACCGTCTCCTGTATAATCTTTCATCGGCTTCACGCACCTTTCAAACGTTTGAAGCAAATGAGCTTTTATTCTTTCCGCGGGTAAAATATCCGCCAACCCATATTTACCGCAATACAACTGACCATTCAACCCGTCACTCATAATAGCAGTCGGGAATTTGCCTTCGGTATCGATTTTATAATAACCTTTACCGGGCATCCACAGCTGGGCATTAAGATTCTCCCTGGCATTCTTCAGCCACTTTCTCACCTCCGGCAAAATCGGATCTTTCTTAACCATTGCCATCTGCTCAAAACATTCAAGCGCGCCAACCCAGAGCCCACCGCACAAAAGGCTTGTTCCATATAAACCCCACGCGTCATATGTATTGTCCGATCCGCTATTATCCGGCAAATAATCTTTATTCTTATCTGTTGATTTCATAAAACTATACACAGCTTTACAAGCGGGCCACACATAGTCCAAAAAATCACTGTCTTTATAAAGATAATAATAACGCCAGCACTGCTGTACGAATTTCGGTGATAAATCTTTCCAGTACACAAGGCCGGGAATATCCTGGCGGTACACATCAAATTTAAAATAAGGATCGCATTTTCTCGGATCTCCAACATCATGAGGAACAAGCCCTTTCGGAACGGGTTTCTCGAATTGAAAATACAGCGTCCCGTCAGCAAAACATCTCAGAGTATCACGTTCAATCTCAGGCCAGAACTTCGCAAAAACAATAGAAGAATAGTGTCTTACATCAAGTGTATTCGCGGAAGTATACACCGGGCTTTCCATAACATAATGCTTATGGTCATCCTCGTGAAGCCCCATAAATTCTCGGTCATGGCCGCTCTTTAAACCCGCTTCATAAAAACATCCACCAATCTGGTTATAATATAATTCATTAAAAGCGGCACATTTCAACCAATCCGGGTATTTTTTATTATTAATAACCGGACGCATCCAATCATCAATTTCCTCTTCCCACTTTCCGTAATTATTCAATGCTTCTTTAGCAATAGCCGCGCTATTATCTCCGCCGCGGCCAAAATACTGCGTATATTTTTTCCACCATTCAGTCCCGGAATTAAACTTCACCACCGGAAAATCCCAGGCTATAACAAAAGGAACAATACGTTCTTCTCCCGGTTTAAGCTTAAAATTCACCGCTATCGCGGCAGCTTTATGAGAATCATCAAGGTTTCCGTTATTTAAAACACCGCCGCTTTTAAACTGCCCCCAGATATCCGCGCCACTCCCATCACCATTCCAACTCGTCGTATATGAAACAGGCCCTCCATCTAATTCCTTAGAAGCAATACACCACTCGCCAATACCTTTTTTAGACCTCATAACCACGCCGGTTATATCTTTCTGTCTAATAGAAGAATTCTTAAATTGGCGTTCACTGATATTCTCTCCGACATAAACTCCGGGAAACGTAAGCATTACCCCAATCTCGATATTT
>JAGLRQ010000060.1 GCA_023136205.1 Candidatus Auribacterota bacterium | reverse complement strand
TGCGGTATAATGGGGCTAAAAAACTTCTGGCTGATATCTGTTTCAAAACAGTTATATGAAACCCATCCCTTGGGCTGCAATCCATAATAAATACCATCTCCCGTTCTGATTTTATCCCAGGATTTTTTGAGATACTGGCCGGTCGCGAGACATTTTACTTTACTGTTTTTATTCCCTGCTTTCTCAAATACATGAAACGCGGCTTCAGGAAGCCATACGCCTTTATAGAGCGTACTATCAAATGTCTGAAAAGGGCCGAAAGAACCGTTTATTGTGTACATAAATGAACCGGCGCCAAAACCGCCTAACGCGACACCCCTGTCGGGGCTGCTGCTGATACATCTGTCAGGCATGTCTCCCAGATAACGCTTCCAGGCACATTCCGGGGCTTTAAAGAAGTTCCGGGCCGGCAAAGAAACAGGTAGGCCATGGATTTTTTCAGAACCCGGACTCTCGTTACCGGCAAAATCAACAGCTTTGACATAATAATAATATTCAATGCCGCCGGCAACAGTTTCATCTTTGTGTTTTGACTCTTTTACAGGTTCGGAATTTAATTTAATAAATCCTGTATCTTTTTTAGAAGAACGGTAAATATCATAAAAATGAAAATCAACTTCCCCATTGTCTTCCCAGTCTAAGAAAACCACTTTATCGGTAAATACTCCCGACAAACCGGCAGGAGATGAAGGAATTAATCCATCATCCAACTTTGCAAATTTTATTTTAAATTCAAAAATTGAATATCCCCAATCAGTAGCGCGTTCAACACCATACATTTTGACAAACCGTGCTTTCTGTTTGCCAACATAAACAATATCAGTGTCACCGTTTCCTTTCTTTTCTGTGTATACAGTTTGCCAGTTTTTCAAATCATCTGAAATCTGTATCTTGTAAACAGCGGCATAAGCTGTTTCCCAGAGTATGTTCATTGAATCAAACATTTTCGGGGAGCCAAGGTCAAAACATATCCATTGCGGATCAGACTGTTTTGATGCCCACCGTGTATGGATATTGCCATCAACAGCGTTTTCTCCTCTCAGTTCCGGCCTGTTATTTTCAACGGAAGACGCTGTAACTTTTTCGATTTTCAGCTCTTTGCAAAAAGCACCTGAAGAAAAAAGAGAAACCGCTGTAAGCATAACTACCAAGATAAGTTTTTTGGGCATTTTTACCTCCGGATTTCCGGTTCTCTCTAAATTAAATACCAATTGTTATTGGTGAAAGAAGGCCCGGTATCTATAACCGGGCCTTTTATCCACAAAGCGTTTTAAATCAATGTTGTATAAACAAAAGCTGTCCATCATATTTTAATATTCTATAGATGAAAGATCTTCCTCATTAATGTGTTCACTCCCTTTATCCATAACGTTCACAACTTCAGAGCCTTCAAATGAAAGTCCGTCTACAAAAAATCCCTTCACAGTAACTTCCACAGAACCAACAGAAAGTATTGCATAGGCAGAATTTCTGTCGAATTTAACCATTAAATCCGTTATTCCGTCGGAATTGAAATCTCCTACTTCCGTTGGTGTTTCTTCGGCTAAAACAGACTCATCAGACGCATTACTAATAGTAACCGTGGCTACATCAATATCACCAACATCATACTCAACAGGCAACCATATATAACATGTCACATACTTTCCTTTGCTCTTTTTGTTTATAGTATTAGGATTTATATCCACAGCTGCCGGGATTGGCTCCATATCCACCTCAAATTCCCACAATGAATACCCCCCCCAACCGATGGCGCGCTCAGTACCGTACATTCTTAGATATCTGGCAGTTTGAATACCTACGCTGATAATGTCTACTGCTCCATCTGAGTCAGCCTCTGTATAGATAGCCGTCCAGTTAACAGCATCATCTGAAATCTGGATTTCATAAGCTTTGCCATAGGCAAACTCCCAGGTTAGTTTGACTGTGTTAAAGGTCCTGGGGGTAACAAAGTCTATATATATCCACTGAGGGTCACTAAACTCTGACGACCATCTGGTAAAGATACTGTTATCTACGGCCTTATCCGCAGTGTAGCATAAGTTTTCTATAGACGAAGCAGTAGCGGTAACAGCCAGGGAATCCTGGTAAGTAACTTCAAACTCCCACAAAGAATAGCCCCAGTCGGTGCCCCGTTCAGTGCCGTACATCCTGATGTAACGTGTAGTTACTGTGTCAAAGGCAATTTCATCTATACCTCCATCAGAGTCAATTGTTGAATAAACATCCGTCCAATTAACAGCGTCATCTGATGTTTGGATTTGATAGGATTTACCATAGGCAGCCTCCCAATAGAGGGTAACCTTATTGACTTTTGTCGGTTGATCCAAGTCTATGCAAACCCATTGTGGGTCACTGGCTTCTGATGACCATCTGGTTTCAAAATTTCCGTCCATAGCTTTATCAGCTTCAAAGCCTGGACCTTGAGTTGAAGAAGCAACAACGGCATATTGCATTTCATAAATAACTTCAATTTCCCACAATGAATACCCCGCCCAATCAACGGCACGCTCAATGCCGTATATCCTCAGATATCTGGAAGTTTGAGTGCCTACGTTAATGATGTCTGTTTCTCCATCTGGGTCAGCCTCTGTATAAACGGCCGTCCAGTTAACAGCATCATCTGAAATTTGAATTTCATAACATTTACCATAAGCTAGTTCCCAGTTCAACATAACAGTGTTAAAAGACTTCGGATATCCAAAATCAAGATATATCCATTCGTCATCTGTGAATCCAGAAGCCCAGCGGGTAGTAGGATTTCTATCTACGGCTTTATCTGCTTCTAAGCCAGGGCCCTCAATCGAAGAAGCCATGGCTTGTGTCAGCGGAAGAGTAATGAGACGTTTAACTGAAATAGCAGAGAACTTGGGGTTGTCTATTGCAGCCCGGGCCTGGATGTTTAACTGGTTATCTTTTACCTCAATGGTAAAGGTATAGTCCAGGGCATAATAGCTGGCGCCTGCTTCTTTGCATATATCCAGGTCAGATATGAGTTTTTTGCCTTCTAACCAGACACTGAAAACTCTTGCCTGTTCATAATTAAAATAGACCTCAGCAAATTGCAGTTTTACATCATAAAAACCATTCGCTAAATCAAACTTATATTCACTTACACTACAGCGTTCTGATTGATAAAGAATCTGATCCTCGGTCCCTAGTATAGGAGGAGAAGAAGAAACATCAATTGAGTATTCATATCCATCTACATAACCAGCACCGTTGGAAGCAGTATATTCCTGGTCCGCGATATATTCATCGCCGTTAGCAGCTATATAGCTCTCTCCACCGCAGTTAATTCCCACAGGGCTATTGCTCAAATAGATATCATCAGCAGCTTGTGCCAAGTCAGGCATTATCAACGGTAATAATAACAATAGCGCGATAACTAAAAGTATCTTTTTCATTTGCTTACCTCCTTCAAATTAAACTGGATAAAAAAGCCTGGTGACTTCTCTATCAGGCTTCAATTTACTCTCTACTTATAATATTATATATATATCATAACAAGCGTACAATGTGAGTGTACAATAATTCCCTTATTCTGTCAAGACAGATTTTTTTTGAAAAAAGGTATAACTGCCTGCGCGACAGGTAATAAGGTTAGATGCTGTTAACCTAAAACGTTTTAGATTGTGCCCTAAAAAAACATTACTTTCTTACGACCAAAATGCACTCTTGTCAAGGGGGGGGTATATGATTGTAACTTCTTGCACAGCAAGGAGTTGTTGTGGCATTATTTTTTCAAGCTGCCTGCAAATCCGGGAAAAATACTTTTTTAGAACCGTTTTAATAAGCACGGGTTAATAAACCACTTCAAACGCCAGGCCCGTTTTTCTTCCGCCTGAAAGCAAGCCGCGGCAGATGGGTCAAAAACAAGCGGGGAAGATCCCGCCCCGAGAAGGAACCCTGCCATCCTTTCTACAAATGGTATATGGCTTACAATCATTATACTTTCATTTAAGCCAATAATATCTTTTTCTATCGGTTCAACATGGTCATTTGGCAGTAACCCTTCCCTTTTTATACAATTTTCTTTTACACATAAGATATCTTTAAAAATTTCAGCGGTTTCTTCCGCCCGCAGTTTTCCGCTGTGCCATATGGCATCGGGAGAAATTTGTGATTTCTTCAACAGAGAAGCAATTATTTTCGTTTCTTTTTTGCCTTCTTTTGAAAGAGGCCTGTGAGGATTTTTATTTCCGGAAACAGCTTTGCCATGTCTCACTATGTAAATATTTATGATCCTATCCCTGGTGTTTTTCAATTTTCGCTCCTTTTCAGACATAAAAGACTCCTCTTTTTCAAAGAGGAGTCTTTTAATTTGGATCCATGTTATTTCTGGCTTATCGCGTCTACAGGACAAACAGCAATACACGCGCCGCAGTCCGTACATTTATCAGGATCAATTACATAAGGGTTTCCTTCTGAAATTGCCTCCACCGGACATTCCGGCTTACAAGAGCCGCATCCAACACAAGCATCGCTGATTTCATGAGCCATAATTTTCCCTCCTTGCCTATTTTTGAGCTTTCTTTTTAAAACTATCCCCTAAGCGCCAATATATTAATACATCAACACAACGCAGTACAACAAAAAAATATTCAATCGGAGAAGAAACAATTATTTAGTAGATATTAAACACTATGATGTATAAACCCTATCTTTACTCTTGACTAACACTCTAATTTGCTTATAATCTCCCCAACTATAATTGTAAGATAATCTTTTTAAAAGCAGGTTCATATTCTAAATAAGGATGATTTATCTATGGCTTCCACAAAACCTCTAACAAAACATAAAAAACTACTACGCTGGGTCAAGAGCTGTTCAAAGCTATGTAATCCGGATAAAGTCATCTGGCTTGACGGTTCAGAAAAAGAGAAAAAACAACTTGAAGCAGAAGCCTTTAAAACCAGAGAATTGATAAAACTAAATCAGGGGAAATGGCCCGGTTGTGTTTTGCACAGAACGGCAGTTAACGACGTGGCGAGAACTGAAAACCTCACGTTTATTTGCACATCTAAAAAAAGAGATGCCGGCCCGACAAATAACTGGATGGCACCCGCGGAAGCATATAAAAAAGCAGGCGCGATTTTTAAAAACTCCATGAAAGGCAGGACCATGTATGTCATCGCGTTTTCAATGGGCCCAACAGGATCTCCTTTCAGCAAAATAGGAATTGAGCTTACCGATAGCATATATGTTTGCCTTAATATGAGAATAATGACAAGAATGGGAAAGGAAATCCTTAATGCTCTTGGCGATGACGGGGAGTTTACAAAATGCCTTCACGGGAAAGCTGAAAGGGATATAAATAAACGGCTTATTATGCACTTCCCCGAAGATAACACAATCTGGAGTGTCGGTTCAGGCTACGGAGGAAACGTTCTACTCGGTAAAAAATG
>JAGLRQ010000006.1 GCA_023136205.1 Candidatus Auribacterota bacterium | reverse complement strand
GGGAATATTATACTTTATTTTAAAGATTTTTGGTTGGAATTAGGGGAGAATTATATTGTTAAATATATTTACGGAAAGTCATATCATAAATACTCTCTGGAAGAATATCGTTCACGCCTTGAGCCCATATACAACTCTACCAGAGAGATTATAAGTTTTAACAACATTAAGATTATTGTTGGTATGGCATTTGCTGTTTTTGCCGGAATTTTCATTTTTTTTCATAGAAATAAATTGGTGAAATTAAGCACGTTAAAATGGGTTTGTCTTGGGTTGGTTTCCTTTGAGCTTTTACTTTACAATCATTACTGTAAGATAAACACTAATCTGGAACCGCTTGATACTTTTATTCAAGAGTCTGAAGTTGCCGATTACCTTAAAAAGGACAAAGGTTTTTTCAGGGTTTACAGTTTTATAGACAGAAACCCCGCGGAAATTGAAAGAGCCCTTCAAATCCTGCCTAACAGAGCTATAATCCACCGTATTTTTGATGTTGGTTGTTACACACCGCTTGTTATGGGCAGCTATTATAATTTTATGGGAAATCTCGGTTCGGTTGACGATTCCATGGGTGTTCCTTTGTCAACCCTTGATGTTTTAAGCAGCGAAAGTAAAATTCTTGAAGCCCTTAATGTTGGATATGTGGTTGCCTTAGCTGAGATACCGTTCTTTCAAAAGGTTAAGGAAATAGGTAAGGTGAAGATTTACAGAAACAGCAATTCATTGCCGCGTTGTTTTTTAACCGACAATGTTGAGCTTATGCCTGGCGATGAAATTAGAGAAAAAATAATTTCTGTTAAGAAGTGGAATAATCCTCCTGAAGTTTTTTTGAATGGGAATACTGATTCTTTCGTCGAATTGGATGGGCTTAAGGTGGATTCACATTCGGTTGCGGCTATTCAAAAATATTCCCCGAACGAGGTTAAAATAACAACTTTAAACAATGCAGGCAAAGCTTTGCTTGTTCTTTCAGAGTTATATTACCCCGGGTGGAAAGCAGTTGTAAATTCTGTGCCTGCTAAAATTTTTAGAGTAAATTCACTTTTAAGAGGTGTTATTGTGGGGCCGGGTGAAAGTGAAATAATCATGAAGTACAGCCCATCCTGGTTTTTTTATCTCCTTGCCGCCAGTATTATCGGGTACTGTGTTGTTATATTACTCTTTCTTGCATTTAAGTTTGGATGGCAAAAAGCTTTTATATATTTCTCGGTGGTTTTCGCCATAATAGTATTTCTGTTTTACCTTAATGTTTTTATATATTCACAGGTTGCTGGAAAGGTGTAAAACATGGTATACGCCATCTTTATTCTTATAATTTTGTTTGTATCCGCTTCGGCGGGCAGGTCTGTTCTTGGGTGGTTAAGCCTTTCGAGCGAAGAAAGGCTCAGGAACTTTGTACTTTCTGCCGGTATAGGGCTGACACTTATAATAACGATGGTTTCGTTCTTGGGTTCTCTGTCCCTTTTAAGAACCTGGCCGGGCCCTCTTGTTTTTCTTGTACTCCTCTTAACAGGGTGGAAGTACATTTTCCTTTCTATGAGGAGTAGTCCGTCAATGTTGAAGAAAATTTTCAGAGAGAGACATACAATTACGCAGTGGTTTCTTATATTAGCTCTAACCGCGGCAGTGGTGGTTACTCTTATACCCGCAATGGCTCCTCCTACCGGTATGGATTCATTAGTTTATCATCTTAACCTTCCTAAAGAGTTTTTAAAAGAGGGGAAGATTTATCAGGTTCCTTTCGATATCAATTCTTTGTGGCCCCTTAACATTGAAATGCTTTTTACGTTTGGCCTTATGTTTTTTAAGAATGCTGTTCTTGCAAAAATGTTTAATTATGTAATGGGTGTTTTGACAATTCCATGTATTTATCTGATTTCGAGAAAGTTTGCTTCCAGGACATTTTCTCTTGCGGCGGCAGCCCTGTATTATCTTATGCCGGCTGTGCTTTCGCAGTCCGGATATGCTTATGTGGATGTAGGTATCGCGTTTTTTACTTCGCTTTTACTTCTCCTTGTGTGCGAGTGGATGGATGATAAAAAGCTGAATACTGTAATTCTCATGGGTATTTTCGGGGGCATCTTGCTTGGAGCAAAATTTACAAATGCAATTATCCTGGCAACGGTTGCAATTATGATGTTGTTGTGGATATTTCTTGAAAAAAAATCTTTGTTGCCTGCTGTGAAACCGCTGTTTCTATTTGGTGTCGTGGTGCTGATAGTTTCCTGCCATTGGTATGTCCGCTCGTATGTTCTTACGGGTAACCCTATTTTCCCATTTTTAAACAGCTTGTTTGGAGTTGAGTCATTGAGGGAATTTAAAAGCAGCGCGGCATCTGTGGGATTTAAGGAATTTTTTATAACTCCGTTTAATCTTGTGTTGAAACCTCAGTTGTACGGCGGGGTGGCAAACCAGCTTGGGCCGGCTCTTATTGCTTTTTTCCCGCTGGTTATACTGGGCCTGTGGAAAAATCCCCGGGCAAAAGTGTTTTTTTTAGGATTTGTTTTTTATTACATAGCGTGGTTTTTTCTCAAGCAGAATGCCAGGTTTTTGCTTCCGGCGATGGTATTGTTTTATCCTGTCGCGGCGGCAGGCCATGAAGCGGTGTTTGAAAAAAACAGGATCAGCGGAATTATTATCTCCGTTATTCTAGGAACAATTATCTTTATGTTTGTATCAACGGCGGTTTATTATGCCCGTCCTTCCGCAGCCCTGTTTTTCGGCGGAGAGCTTTCCGGAGAGTACCTTGAAAAGTTGGAACCCACGTATGGTATAAGCAGGATTGTGGAGGAGACAGTGCCTGAATATGAAACCGTTCTAATTGCCGGAGAAATTAAAAGGTTCTATTTTAACAGAAAAACCATTCGTGCGGATGGTTTGGAATATATGTCTGACTATAACGCGAAAGTGAAATCTCCCGAAGATATGATTTCCTTCATCAGGGTAATTGGTATAAAATATCTGGTTCTGGGTGTTTATGACGCGGATGACGAAAATAAAGCTTTAACATTTGCTAATATATTAAGAGATAAAGAATTTGTAGACAGGTATTTTAGTGTAGAAGGCAGGTATGAGTTTAAAGGCGAAGGAAGGGGAGTTAAATACTATCTTTACAAACTTAAAGATTTTGGAGAGGAAAAATGACTGAAAGCATAAAAGAATTAAGAAAAATATGCCAGAAGGAAGATTACAGGAAAAAAGGCAATCTGATAGCAAGATACATCACGAGGGATGCGGCTCTTTATATTACGAAATTTATTCTTCCGACCGGTATTACTGCGAACCAGGTTGTCGTTATTGTAATAGCTCTGGGAATAATATCGGGTTTTGCTTTTATGTCAGGAGCTTATTTTATGAGTTTTGCGGGAGCTGTTATTTTTCAGCTTTGGTATTTGTTTGACCATGTTGACGGCCAGGTTGCCCGGTACAGAAAGGTTGTGGATCTTACCGGAGCGTTTTATGATTTTTACGGGCATTATATTGTCCATTTTTTTATTTTGGGCGGAATAGCGATAGGACTGTATGTCAGGTATTCCAGCATGGGTGTTCTTTTGAGCGGCTTCCTCGCGGCATTTTCAGTGAATATGATTTCACTTTTACATGATTGTGAATACAAGGCCTACTACCATGCTTTGAGCAAGGAAGAGGATGAAGTTACAGCAAGGGTGAGATTATCAGGCACCGGCAAAAACGAGAAACAATCCTTTCTGAAAACTCTTTTCTCGCTGATGCACAAATTTTGTGAAATACATGTGATAATGAATTTCGTAACGGCAGCGGCTATATTAGACCTTTTTAGCAGGTCAAACTGGCTTCTGGCGGAGATGATCATGCTTTCTGCTGCTGCCTCAGCGGTTTGGATAACGGGATTTGTATATATAATAAAAAATAGGCAAATTGATAAAAATTATAAAAATATATTCAGAAGGAAGTAGAGTATGAAGAAGATAGTGGTGCTTCTCGGAACAAGGCCGGAGGTAATAAAACTTGCCCCGGTGATAAAGGCTTTAAAAACGAAGAAAAGAATGTTTAAAACATATGTTGTAGCCACCGGACAGCACAGGGAAATGGCTAACAGGTTTCTCTCAGCTTTCGGGGTTTATGTTGATGAGAATCTCAATATAATGAAAGAGAATCAGACTCTTACAGAGATAACGTCGAGGATTCTCGCGAAATTTGAAGCTGATATTTGTGACAAATTTAACCCGGATCTTATTATTGTGCAGGGAGATACTACCACTGCGTATACCGCGGCGCTTGCGGCATTTTATAAAAAAATCAAGGTAGCGCATGTTGAAGCGGGCTTAAGAACAGAAGATAAATTCAATCCTTTTCCTGAAGAGATGAACAGGAGAATGATTTCCTGTATTTCCGATTTTAATTTTGCGCCTACCCGGATAGCAGCTCAAAATCTGGCTGATGAAGGACATTCAAAGAAAGGAATATTTATAACAGGGAACACGATAGTGGATGCTCTTAAGTTCTATTCTAAAAAGGTTAATAGCGAGAAAACTCAAAAAGCAGGCCGTTTAATAATGGTGACTATGCACAGGAGGGAAAATTTTGGCCGGCCGGCAGAAAATGTGTGCAAGGCGCTTTTAAAAATACGCGATGCCTGTAAAGATGTGAGAATAAGATTTCCTGTACATCCCAATCCAAACATTAAAAAGGTTGTAACCAAGTATCTTTCCGGAAAATCGGGAATTATTCTTTCAGGCCCGGTTTCATATGACGAGATGATTAAAATGATCCGGAAGGCGCATCTTATACTGACTGATTCCGGTGGTATACAGGAAGAAGCTCCGACTTTTGGGAAACCCGTACTTGTGTTAAGGAAAAACACAGAGCGCCCTGAGGGT
>JAGLRQ010000059.1 GCA_023136205.1 Candidatus Auribacterota bacterium | reverse complement strand
GAACATATGCTGATTCTCGGGATTGAGGAACCAAACGGCCACATAGAATATATTGCTGCCGCTTTTCCAAGCGCGTGCGGTAAAACAAACCTCGCTATGCTTATACCCCCTAAAGGGCTCGTAAGAAACGGATACAGGATATGGACGGTTGGTGATGACATCGCCTGGATGAGAATAGATTCGGATGGAAAACTCTGGGCAATAAATCCTGAAAATGGATTCTTTGGCGTAGCCCCCGGAACAAATTTAAAATCAAACCCCAACGCGATAAAAACTATACGGGAAAACACTATTTTTACCAATGTTCTCCTTAAGCCGGATAAAACTGTCTGGTGGGAAGACGGGGATGAGTCTCCGCCCAAAAAAGGAATCGACTGGACAGGCAAGCCATGGAAACCGGGGATAAAAGATGAAAACGGGAATTTAATTAAAGGGGCCAATCCCAATAGCAGGTTTACCGCTCCCGCAAAGCAGTGCCCTTCAATTTCTTTCAGGTTAGATGACCATCATGGAGTTCCGATATCCGCGATAATGTTCGGCGGCAGGAGAGCTCATCTCGCCCCGCTTGTCTACGAATCATTTAACTGGCAGCACGGCGTTTATATCGGCGCGACCATGGCTTCTGAAAGGACAGCCGCGCAGTACGGCAAACAGGGAGAGATAAGGCGCGACCCGATGGCTATGCTTCCATTCTGTGGATATAACATGGGAGATTATTTTAAACACTGGCTTAAAATGGGTACACTTATGAAAAACCCGCCAAAAATTTTTCACGTTAACTGGTTTAGACAAGACGAAAAAGGAAAGTTTTTGTGGCCCGGTTATGCCGAAAACCTCCGTGTCATCGACTGGATACTAAGAAGATGCAACGGAACCGTAGACGCAAAGGAAAGTCCGATTGGGCACCTCCCACACAAGAAAGATTTGAACCTTACAGGACTCAAATTAAAGAATGGTACTCTTGACAATCTTCTCAAGATTAATCGTAAAGACTGGCTCAACGAAGTATCCTCCATTGAAGAATTCTTTTCCAAATTCAAAGGCTGCCTTCCCCAAGAAATGACTGATGAATTAAAGAGCGCGAAAAAACGCTTGAAAAAATGTAAGTCAAGAGGCAAAATTTGACATCACTTATGGCAACCCTAACTTGAACCTGGACCTGTTGTGGAAGCGGTGGAGGGTGTTTTATTTTTCTAAATTTTCCCGTTTCAATTCAAGTCTTGATTTTTTGTTTCCCGGAGAGTAATTCTTTGGCCTGTAAATCTTATTGTACTCTTTTTCCAGATCATCATCTTTTACCACAAGCACGTTGTAAAGAAGCTGCAGGGAAGCGTTGGTAAAACCCGCCTTAAGGGAAGACAACGGCGTAAAATATGTTTTCCCATTATTCTTTTCCTGCTCAAGCCAGGCGCTTACAGGATAATCTGAAACAAGCATACCATCCAGGGAATATATATTTACCCTGAATAAACCGCTTTTCTTTATAACATCCATAATTTCTGTCAAATCCCGCGGATACTTCATCCCAATCAGAAAATCCATAAATGCCTCTTTCCCGTCAAAAATTCTCATTCGCTCTTTGTTTTCCTCAAGAAGCCGATTATCCCCTACTAACCCGATATCAAGAACCCCTTTTTCTCCGAAATATTTCTTTGCCAGCATGGTATATCTTTTTACCATTCCTATGTAATCCGCGCGAGAAGCCTTGTACCTGTAGGCAAGGAAAGAAACTTCATCCCAGTCCAGCATAGTAAACGGAATGTTCAGTGAATCCTGTAACGTAACATTTTTAAAATACAAACCTTCAATAACCATGCGGTTTGAAGTCCCGGCAACAAAATATCCTTCTTTATGAAGATAGTCTATCAGCGAAGACATTCTCTTTATTGATTGTCTGAATTTTTGTTCGTTCTTATTTTTCCTGAGATGGGTGATAAATGACATAATATCTTTTTCTCTTACATATTTTAAGAATTCCTTTCCGGTTGTCGGAGTTGGTTCACAATCAAAAACAACCCATTTAATATTTAAACTTTCATCCTTAGCCCACTTTACAAAGTCCCTCACGAAATTTTCTGTCTGGTCAAGAGTGTCCTCACAGAAATAAAGATCTTCATCATACGGCAGAAGAAACCACGCCCGCACATCCACTCCACACTTTTCAGCCTTATAAAGAAGTTTTAAAAGGGCCGGGGAACCAATATCCGAAGGGCCGATATGTAAAATAAGCGAGATATCTTTTTCTCTTAATTCTTCTAAATAATTTTCAACAATTTCATACGGTAAAAATTCACACCACACACAAATCTTTATTTCCCGGCATTGGACAC
>JAGLRQ010000058.1 GCA_023136205.1 Candidatus Auribacterota bacterium | reverse complement strand
TTTGCCATTCGCGACTTCCTCCGTTTCAAAATTATCTTGAAGTTTATTATAAAGTATCAAGCCGTATTTCTCACCAATTATCTACTTGAAAAACAGCCTATTATAGCGTAGAATTTGATGCAGTAGTTTATAAATCACTTGAATCGTACCGCAAAAATGGAGGAGGTAATATGAAGTTACTTTTATCACTGTTTCTTATTTTCTCCCTCTCCACAGCCTGCTTTTCGGCAGACCCGGAGGGAAGAGTTAATAAGAAACTGGAAAACTGCGCCACTGTTATTCAAGAACTGCTCGACATGCCTGAAGACGGTATCCCCGCAGATCTCCTGGATCAATGTACCGGCATAGCTATATTCCCTAACACTATTAAGGGCGGATTTATCTTGGGAGGAAGAGGCGGAACCGGCGTTGTTCTTTCACATGACAAAGAAACCGGAGAATGGTCAGCTCCCGCGTTTGTTGGAATTGGAGGAATAAGCTTCGGATTCCAGATCGGGGCACAGGCATCAGATATTGTCCTTGTCACAACATCCAGAAAAGGCCTCGACATGCTGCTCAGGCACAATGTAACCCTCGGAGTAGATGCTGCTGTTGCCGCGGGCCCTGTCGGGAGAAACGCTGAAATCTCCACCGATATACTGCTGCAAACACCGATACTAAGTTATTCAAGGACAAAAGGCGCTTTTATAGGAGTCGCGCTTGATGGAGCAGTTATAGCACAGGATAAAAAAGATAACAAAACACTCTATGGAAAACCATTAACCGCGATAGAAATCGTTATAGACAAAAAAGTTTCACCGACACCTGAAGGTAAAAAACTTATCAATGCTTTAAATTGATAAAAAGGGATATCGGGAATATTCAGAAGAAAGCGCATTTCATAATGCGCTTTTCTTCTTTTTTGTTATACTTAGAGAATAAAAGTAAAAAGTATCCTGTAAATCTCTATGAAAAACTTAATCTCAATTAAAATAAGAAAACTGGGAAAATCTGATTTCCCCGGATTAAAATCTCTTATAACCGGAATCCAAAATTTTAAAAATGAAGAAAAGGTATGCGCTCTTGAACTAATCGACTACGCGCTAAAAAATAAAAACCAGAGTGATTACATAATATACATAGCCGAATCCGGCAAAAATATCACCGGGTTCATAATCTACGGCTGGATAGATCTAACAAAAGGCTGTTATGACCTTTACTGGATAGCAACTCATAAGAAATTCAGAAAAATCGGCAGCGGAAAAAAATTGATGGAACGCATGGAAAAAGATATAAAGAAGCACAAAGGCCGTTCAATATTCATAGAAACATCTTCTAAAACAAATTATCTTTCCGCCAGAAAATTTTATACTTCATGCGGATACCACAAAGAAGCATGTATAAAATCATTCTATGATAAAAATGATGATAAAATAATATACCGTAAGGATATAAGAAGCAGTGAATAGTGAACTGTAAATAGTATCTAGTCAATTTACGAGATAGTGCGAAGCGAAGCATAGCCTCCTCGAAGGGGATTAGATACGAGATACTAGGCATGTATAAAGATAATAAAATTACAAAAGTTATCAAACGTTCAGGTATTGTTGTTCCCTTCGCGCAGGAAAGAATACTCAACGCGATTTATAAAGCCGCGATTGCCACGGGGGGCAGAAATAAAAAAACCGCGGAAAAACTTTCTAATAAGGTTATAGACATCCTCAATAAATGTTTTTCCCCTGCCAACCCTCCTAACGTGGAAGATATACAAGACATAACGGAAGAAGTACTCATTGAAAGCGGCCATTCAAAAACAGCAAAGGCCTTTATACTCTACAGATATGACCGGATCAAGGAACGGCTCGAAAAAGGAAAGCGGACAGTTGTTCCGTTTGATAAAGTTCCTTATCACCGGATTTATCACATACTCAATTGGGCCATTGATAACAACGTCGAGAGAATAAGCAAGGTAAATGAGATTATAAAACAGGATAAATTCTCACAGCTTGTTGAAATCTCCGAAAACAAATATCAGGAAGAGATTGAAACAGCGGCAAAAATGATGCTTGAAATGGAAGATAATCTTAAGGTCGTTATCGTAGCAGGGCCTTCATCATCCGGAAAAACAACGACTACTATAAAAACAAGCGAGATACTTAAACAAAACAAAAAAAACTTTGTTACACTGAATGTCGATAATTACTTCTATGATTTAAAATTGCACCCGAAAGATGAACACGGCGACTATGATTTTGAAACTCCGGAAGCCCTTGATCTCGAGTTGATAAACAAGCATATCCATCAACTTATAGCAGGGAAAGAGGTTGCGGTTCCGTCATATAACTTTAAAACCGGAAGAAGAGAAAAGAAAACTTCACCCCTGAAATTAAACCCGGGAGAAATTATTCTCATAGACAGTCTGCACGGCCTTCATAAAAAAATGACCGGTTCAATAGACAGCAGCAATAAGTTTAACCTTTATATTGAAACACTCCTCCAGATGAAAGACAAAAACAACGAATTTATCCGCTGGACAGACCTGAGGCTCCTGAGAAGAATGGTCAGGGACTCAAAATACAGGAGTTACAACCCTCAAATGACCATAGAACACTGGCATTATGTAAGAAGCAGTGAACTTCGCCACATAATCCCTTTTGTAAATACTGCCGACTATGTTATTAACAGCGCTATGCCCTATGAACTTCCTGTTATGAAAAATCTTCTCTCGCGTAATTTAAAAGGCTTTATTAATACACTAAAAAACAACGTTACAAAACAGGATGCCTACCTGCGCGCAACCAGGATAAAGCAGCTGCTTGAATCGTTTTCAAGCATTGAGGATTTTTCATGTATCCCATCTGACTCTCTCATCAGGGAATTCATCGGTGGAAGCAGGTATAAGTATTAATCTCTTTAAACAGCGGCAGTAACTTTTAGATCCTTGCCGGATTCAGAAGTGTGTACACTATCAGCAGACACCTGTTTGAAAATCGGGTTTTTCATATATTCAATACCTTCTTCAAGTATCTGTTCAACAAAATCTGTATGAGTCCATCCTCCGGCTTTCATTTGTCTCACCGCACCCGCATCGGGGCTGATATCAGGATTTGGGTTAACATCAATAATATAAAGATTATTTCTTTCATCCATTCTCAAATCAACCCTCGCGTATCCTTTTTTTACCATAACATTAAAAATCTTCACGCAAACATCCTGAATCTTTTTAAGAAGGGATTTTGAAAGTTCGGCCGGACAAACAGGCATTGTGGATTTATATTCTATGCTTTCAGGATTCCACTTGGCTTCATAAGAGATTATCTTATATTTTCTCTTGTCGGGAAAACTAAATTTTATTTCTGACACCGGAAAAGATTTTACGCCATTTTTTGTTTTCACTAAAAAACAGTTGAATTCCCTGCCGTCAATATATTCCTCAGCAAGAAGGCCTTCTGAAAAAACACCCAAAAGCCTTTCAAAATTTTCCATAGCTTCCTGTGGACTCGAAAAGATATTTCTTTCCGATATGCCGGCACTTCCGTCCTCATAAAGAGGCTTTACAATAACAGGAAATTTTAACTTTCCCAGAGATTTAAAATCCTGTACCCCTTTCACTGTTACAGCACCGGGACATTTTATTTTCATGTCTTTAAGAAACAGCCTGTGATTATATTTGTTCAGGCAAATACCAAGCGCAATAGGAGAAGCACCGGTATACGGGACTTTTAAAAGTTCGAGAAGAGCAACCACGTTCATTTCAAATTCAGCCCGGCCAAACACACTTTCACACAAATTAACAACTACATCCGGTTTATCAGTCTGTATATCGCAAATTAGCCTTTGAACATCATTCTTTACATCCAGCTTGATTATTTCATGATTTTTTTCCTTCAACGATTCTTCAATAGCTATTATATGGTTATGAATATACCTGTCGGTTATCCCGGGTTCCAGGTCCGCCTTGAGATCAGGGTCATTGTATAGAAGCGCGACTTTCAATTCTTTTCTCCCAATCTATACCTTTTTATCGCGTTATCAAGTATTCCGGCTATTATATTTTCGTATTTTATCCCATACTTCTTCGACATTATAATCAAATCACTGTATCCGGGGGAAAGTCCGGGGAGCGGATTTACCTCTATAAAATACGCGAAACCTCTGCTGTCAATTCTGAAATCCATTCTCGCAATATCTTTGCACTGCAGGCACTCATATGCTGCCAAAGCCATTTTTTCAAGCTCTTTTACAGTTTCCTCCGCAAGTCTCGGAGGGCAGGTATATTCTACAAGCTTTTTATAATCCCTTTTTACTTCGAGCGAATAAATAAAATCTTCCTTATTGCCATTTTTATGGCCGATTTCCATCATCCCCAGAATTTTTGGAGGATAATTACCCACAATACCAACAGTTACTTCCTTGCCGACAATAAAATTTTCAATTATAACCTGCTGATCAGGATAGTGGCCCAAAACCCACAAAACCTGTTTTTCCAGAGCTTCAAAAGTATCAACCTTTGAAGAAAACCTTATACCCTTACTGGATCCATCCCACGCGGGTTTTACAATTAACGGGAAAGAAGGTAATTTGCTTTTCTGTAAATCGGAAATCCTGGAAACTATAACAAAGTCAGGTGTTCGAATTCCATTTGCCCGGACAACCTGATTGGTCATAGATTTATCAAGAGTTAAAGCAAGCGTGAGAGGATCCGAATGAGTATGCGGAATTTGCAGCAATTCCAGGAGAGCCGGAATTTGAGCTTCCCTCGATCTCCCGTTAATCCCTTCTGCTATATTAAAAACAAGTGACGGTTTTTCTTTTTTTATTCTGCTTATAACCTTTTCACCGCCGCCAAGTTTTGCCGTATCAAATCCAAGCTTTGTCATAGCGAAAACAATAGCATCAACTGTTTTTTCACTGTCAAACTCTTCCAGGGCATCTTCCGCGCCGCCGGTTAAAAGAGCAAAATCATCTTTGAGATTATATGTTATGCCTATTTTCATACGAGTTATTGAATTGATTAATCAGTTTTTAAATAATTGCAGTGGAAAAGAATCAGGTTTCAATGTACTCATAATGCTTATCCCGGAAATTTTTAAGAGTCCATTTTTTGCCCTGTTTTTCTACTACATACTTCGGGGAAATCGGTATTTTACCTCCACCGCCGGGGGCATCAATCACATAAGTCGGCACCGCGTAACCGCTAATAAAACCCCTTAATTTACTAACAATGTCAATCCCTTTCTCTATTGAAGCCCTGAAATGCGAGGTTCCTATGGCAGGGTCGCACTGATATATATAATAAGGCCTTACACGATTTTTCATAACCTCCAGGCAAAGCTTTTTCATCGCTTCAGACGTATCATTTATTCCTTTTAGCAAAACCGTCTGGCTGCCCGTAACGATACCGGCATCCGCAAGCCTGGCAAGTGCTTTCTTAACATCAGCAGTAATCTCTTTTGAATGATTTATATGAATGCTCATCCAAACAGGATTATATTTTTTAAGCATTGTAACCAGAGATTCGCTAATTCTCATAGGTAGAAATATCGGAACCCTTGTCCCTATCCTTATAACCTCAACGGTCGGAACTTTTTTCAAACTGGATAGTATCATTTCAAGTTTTTCATCAGACAGAGTTAAGGGATCTCCTCCAGAAACTATGACATCTCTTATTGCGGGATTATCCGTAAGATATTTAATTACTTTCTCAAGCATTTTGGAAGTCATTACATGTTTAGCGTGGCCTGTGGTTCTTCTTCTTGTACAGTGACGGCAATAAGTCGCGCATTCATCCGTAACCAGAAGTAAAACCCTGTCGGGGTATCTGTGAACAAGCCCGGGAACAGGACTATCTTTCTCCTCGGCACACGGATCGTTGTAATCAAATTCTGTAGCAACACCTTCATTAGATGTAGGTATACATTGCTTTCTTATAGGACAATTAGGGTCAAACGGATCAATTAAACTGAGGAAATATGGTGTTATCGCGAATGCTAATCGTTCGGTAAGAACAAGCCCCTTTTTCTCTTCTTTTGTCAAATGTACATATTTGCTTATCTCTTCTAAAGTATTAATCCTGTTTTTAATTTGCCATTTCCAATCATTCCATCTGGCTTTTTTGCTCTTGTACGAACCGGCACAGGCAACAGTTACTTCTTTTTCCACCTCATTTTTTTTCATTTGTTGTTCCTTCGGGTTCCTTTGCAGAGCCTTTTTCCTGGCCCTGCAACTGTGAAGGCCCCTTAGCTATTTCCTTACTTATCTCCTTTTTATCTATGTTATCAGGCTTGCCCGCCGGTACATTTTGGCGTGGCTTGTCCGCCAACGCGTTTTGGCGCGGCTTAGCGGCCTTAACTTCAATCTTCTTTCCCTTTCTTTCCTTCATCCATTCCAGAATCTCTTTTTTGGAATATCTATACTGGCGCCCAACTTTGGTAAAGGGAAAACCTTCGTTTTTCCGCAGTTTCCACAATGTTGTCCGGGAAATCCTGATCATTTCCCTGACTTCCCTTTCTGTCATTAATTCTTTCTCTTTATGCTCACCCATAACAATTAATTACCTCTAATATAATCCATACACTTTAAACATAAACACACACTAAAAACCCTATTGAAACCGTATTGTACATCGTTTAACACCCCCTGTCAACATTTAACTTTAAAACACATATATCAACTTACAATTACAATCACAATCAAAGGTGAATATCCGCCTACGTTAATATTGGTTCAACTTTGATTAAAATATATCACGAGGGGAAAAACAACAAGTGGGGGCTGCAGGCGTTTTGATAATGCGAAATTTTGGGTTAACCCGAATAAAAAAACCCCGACGGACAAAATCCGACGGGGCTCAAGTTTAAACAGGCTGCTAAACCCGCAAAAAAGAACAATCACTTCCGGTCAATAACTCTTTTTACTATTTTTTCCGCGCCAAAAAAATCTTTTGTGAATTCTGCCGCTTTTTCAACGTCATATTCGCCGCATGAAAATATATTAAGGTAGGCAGCATTGGTATTTTCTGAAAAATGCCCTGTAATAGAACTTGTTTCAATAAATTGAAGTACGGAATAACCGGCTGTATGATCATTGTTCAAACCAAAATACGGAGTGAAGGTATCACCATATTTCACCATCTTCAGCAGCTCGCATAATCTGTCAACATATTCTCTAAGCTTTGCTTCCGAGCGTATTATCTGAGAGTCACACCCATAAAGATCAATTACTGTTTCAACGCCAAAGGATCTGTTTGCGGTTGTTTCTTCACAGCGTTTATCTTTGGTTAATTCTTTCATTTCTTCCGTTTCCTCCTTATTTCATTAACATATCCCGGAAGGCAAAATGCCCCATAGTGCACTTCCGGGTTATAATATTTTGTATTTAGCTTAAGTTTCTTATACTTTTTTTCGATACGATTAAAATCCGTTTTGCCCCTGCTAAGATTTATACCGTCAGAAGCAATTATTAGGCTAAAAAATCCTCCATAATATGTCGGGGTAGCCATCATATACGGCTCATAATACTTAAACGCGGTTTCACTTTTCCTGCAGGAGTTACGGAACTCGCCGGATTGGAGCCAGGGAGAACCTGTTTGTCTTGCCATAATACCTTTAGTTAGAAGTATCCTCGAGACCCCCTTAAAAAACCCCAGGGTAAACAGGCACTTCGCCGGACCAACCGGATCAGTAGAATCTATTATTACAACATCAAATTTCTCATCTGTTTTTTTTACAAATTTCGCGCCGTCATCAATTACAAGTTTCAGCCGCTTATCCGAAAAGGCATTTTTACATATTGGCCTTAAATATTTTTTACTAAAATCCACTACTGCCCTGTCAATCTCAACCATCACTACTTCATCTACCGGATGCTTTAACGTTTCCCTTAAAATTCCTCCGTCTCCAGCCCCTATAAGAAGAATTTTTTTAGGGTTTCCGTGCGTCAGAAGCGGAACATGTGTAAGCATTTCATGATAGATAAACTCATCTTTTTCCGTGGTCTGAACCACCCCATCCAGAACAAGCACCCTTCCAAAGCGGGAAGTTTCCACAAGTTCCATGTCCTGAAATTCAGTCCTGGACTTATACAGAACTTTTTTTACCTTAAAGCCCTGCTTTAAATCTGGATATAATGTTTCATAAATCCACTTAGGCATTTTCTATTATTTCTCTACTATTCCTCTTTTAAATTCAAGAATCTCCACCTTGGAAGGCTGGAATATTTCTTTAAGCACCGGGATTGCTTTATAAGGATCACGGTCTCCGCAGAGAAAAATATCTATCGCGGCATAATCAAATTCAGGCCAGCTGTGGATAGTAAGATGTGACTCCATGACAATGGCGACGCCTGAGATACCGCCGTAGGGGGTAAAATGGTGCAGTTTAATTTGGAGTAAGGTCGCGCCGCATGCTTTTACGGCATCTGTTAAGGCTTTTTCAATAAGATGAAGGTCGTTAATGTTTTTAGCACCCCAGAATTCCAGGAGAAGATGCCTGCCCGCGAAAACGGTATTACCTTCTCTGCAGAAGATACCTTTTTCATATTTATCCAAACCTTTCATCGCAATCACCCTTTTTAACTTGTTAAAACTTCCCACCCCATAACTACCTTTTAACCTCTATCAGATATTTTGTTATGTAATCTTTTATCCCCTCGGCAGTGGTAAAAGCAGGCTCATAGGCTATTTCTTTTTTTGCTTTTGAAAGATCCGCTTCCGTGAAGTCCTGGTAAAAATCATACGGGTTATCAAAATATGACGGCTTAAGGCTGCTCCCAAGCGCTTTGTTAATAGCATCTATCACTTCGTTAAACGAAGTAGATTTGCCGCTTCCGATATTTACCACCGTGCCGCTTTTCGCGAAAAGGGCAGAAAACGTCGCTGAAACGACATCTTTAACATAGACAAAATCCCTTCTCTGTTCTCCCGCTGTGAAAATTCTCGGCCTCTTCCCCTCTATCATCTGACAAGCTAACTGGTAAATCATACTGGCAGCATTTCCCTTATAATACTCGTTCGGGCCAAAAACATTGAAATACCTAAGGCCGGCAACCTTGATTTTACCGGAATAGGTTTTTGCCAAATTTTCCATTACCCACTTTGAAAAACCATATATATTATTGGGTTTACCACCATCCTCTTCTTTCATAGGCAAGTCCTGGCTTCCATAAACCGCGGCTGACGAGGCATATACAACATCCGAGCCCTTTTCCACCGCAAGCTCCAATATATTCCTAAAGCCTTCGACATTATCAAACATCATTTTCCTTTCATCCAAAACTGTTGTATCAGTAATAGACGCAAGGTGGAAAATCGCGCTAACTTTTTTGTTTTTAAATGTTAAAAGCCACTCTTTCTCAGCGACGTTGGAAGCAATGATATCCCCCCTAAATCCTTCAAGGGCCTTGAAACTTGCCTGCCGAAAATCATCGACAACAATGATATTAGTATCTTCCGCCTTTTCCTGAAGATACATCGCAAGGTTTGAACCTATAAAACCGGCACCGCCCGTAACAATTATATTTTTCATCTGCCTGCCCTTATTTTTAATTAAAAAATAACAGACAAAAATAGCATAAATGCAAAAAAAAATAAAGTCATAAAAACCGACAGTATTTAACTTCAGGTTTCCCACCGTTTATATATCCAGTTCCACTGATCCGGATATCTTTTTATCATAAGTTCCAAACTGGCATTCATTTCATTCATAATTTTAATAATATCTTTCTCAAGATCTTTAGATCTTTTGGGATAGATAGTTCTTTCAATAATAAATTTATGTTTACCATCTTCCCCCCTTATAAAATACAGGCATACGACAGGACACCCTGTCCTGAGAGAAAAATAAGCCGGCCCTTTATAAGTAGAAGCCGGCCGGCCCAGAAAATTGAGCTTCACACCCCTCTTCCTGGCATTTTCATCAAAGAGAATACACATTACTTCATTAGCCCTTAATCTTTTTGTCACTACCTGAAGATTCTCTGTTATATCTATCAATTGATTTTTGCCTCTTAATCCAAACCAGATTTTATTGAGATAAGGATTCGTAGATGGTTTGTAAAGAACTGACATTTTAAATCCAAGTCGGGCGCCAAATCCCGCAAGCATTTCCCAGTTCCCCATATGAGCACTCGCGAAAATAACCCCTTTCTTCTTATCAAGAAGGCTCCAGAGAAAATCTATTTGTTTCTTTTCATAATCAACCGTTGAGAAAAATTCTTTATCTGTCATAGACGACATTTTAGGAAATTCAAGAGCGGTAATGCCAATATTTTTATATACATTTTTTGCAATTTGAAATATTTCTCTGTCTGTCTTCTCCTGCCCAAAAACTTTCGTGAGGTTATCCAGTGTTCTTTTTCTGGTATACTTTACAATGTGAAACGCGAATTTTCCCAAAGACCGGCCCAGACAAACAACCAGCTTCCACGGAAGGTGTTTCACCGTAAACAAGAAAAAAACCGATATAACATAAACGATATATCTTCTTAGGCTTGTAATGGATTTATTCTTCTTTATCTTTCTTAGAAAATTCATGGTTAAACCAATCACAAATTTAGGAATTTCGAATAATTCACAACCCGAGCTTTACGATTCTTAATTCGTAACTCGTAATTAAATAAACTATCCCATTGTATTACATGAATCAGCATAACTTCGGAAGGGAAAAACATAACAACCGCACATTTTTGTGACTTTTTTTGTGCCGGCATCTATTCTATAATGGTGTGTAGCGCAATAAGGCATCCTCTCCCAGACAAAGTTATACTTATCACAGCTGACCAGATAGTGTATCTCTACCCTGTCTTTGCCAAGCAGACATTCACTTACCTTTTTCCCGGTAAAAATCGATTTTGGGAAGGCCATAACTGCTCTAAAAACAAATGAAGGTTTAATGAAAGTAAGAATCATCCCGAAATATACCGGAACATAATAACAAAAAGCTATAAGCTTCCAGAGGATATTGCCAAAAAGTTTTGCGCGCAATATTTTCTTTCTTTTCTCCATCCTAACCGAAAAATCCTTAACCTTTTTACCGTACTTATATAAATCAGCCGCGGAATTTTTAATCGCGAGGCCTATTACCGAAAAATAAGAGCCGTCATCGGCCCGGAACAAAAAACCAATGTTTCCGCATAACGGATGCGGCATAGTGTAAATTCCCGTTCTCTTCGGAAGAAGTCCGGCAAGATTGAGCGGTTTAAGGATTGTGCCGTAAAGCGCCAGTGACATAGTCGCCGCGCCATTACCAAGAGTTCTTCTTAATATACTCTCTATACATTCAGATGTTATTCTCTTTTTAAGCAAATCTTCTGATGATGTCTGTCTCCCGCAAAAGACTTCCGCGGAAATAGAAATTCTTTTAACAACATCTTTGTTTCTTACCGCGAAATCAAGAACAGCCGGGAGGCCTTTATCGTTTACCCCTTTAACCACTGTAACGGAAAGCACAATTTTCGCGCGGCTAAATTTCTTTAAATTTTCAATAGTCTTCCTGGATGCCTCATACGACCTATAACTTCCCCTTACCTGCTTACACATTTCTTTGTCCACACTGTCAAACGCCAGGTAATACCATCTTATTCCCGCGTCGTACACCTTTTTGCAAAATTCCTCACTGGAAAGTGTTATGCCGTTAGTCGCAAGATAACACCTTTTTATAAGGCCGGCTTCCCGGACAGCTTCAAGTATTTTAAAGAAATCTTTATGAATTGTTGGTTCTCCCCCGATAAGAACCAGATGGGTTCCAGGATCATGCTTTTTGATTTCTGAAATTATTTTTTTTATATCTTCAAGCGGAATATCCCTTCCTTTTGTACCTGCGTCTATATAACATACGGGACAGCTCATGTTACACCGGGTAGTAACCTCTATAAATGTTATTGGAGATTTTCTGGCGAAATGGTCCTGGCAGGCGAATATCCCCGAACCACATTTTTCCAGACTGCATTTTTCAGAATAATCTTCGGGGACAAGGTCCATCTTTCCGGAAAAAAGTTCAGCATCTGATGAAGCAAGGTCCCTGACTTCTCCGTGTTCAGGACAGGTTTTCTTTAGGAAAACCTGGTTGTTTTCCTCATAAAATAATCCGTCAACGGGGCGGTCGCAAACAGGACATACGCTCTTGAATTTCTTCTGCCACATTTTATTTCCTGGACAATCCTTTATTAAAACCCGGCTTATTAAACAACTCGGCAACTTTTTTCATTGCAATCTTTTTGTTCTTTTCCCACGCGCAAACAGGAATATACTTAACGTTTCCATTCCTATCTTCAGGGTAAACAAAACAGGAAGTGCACATTTTCAGCCGGACAGCTTCTGCTGTGTCATAATCCTCAAACGGAAGCACCATCACCTGAAGAGCCCCTTTCATTCTGGTCTCTGCTCTAATTACATCCTTAAGCTTCGTTCCTGAGATTAACCTGCCGGCTATTTTTATCCATTTGAAAAATGCTTTAACTCCCTTCTGGCCAACCGCTGCCCCGAAATCAAAATTACAGAACAAAATTTTAATAAGGGCCGTGTAAACCTTAATCCTGAATAAAAACCCTACCTCTTTCTGCCCTGAAATATCTTTCCCTACATTCCTTAAATCGTTTATAAGGCCAAATAAACCTTTTTTCAGGAATTTCGACACAGGCAATAACCTTTCCCCGTCCGAAACGAGAACCGTTATACTCTCACAGTTAGGATGCACACCGACAAAAGGCATATCTTTCAAATTAAGGACCTTATTAAAAACCTTTGTGTCAAGAGAACCCAGGGGAACAAATTCAAGGCCGCCTCCCACCGCGTTGTCAACCATATGCTCTACATCTTCGGGAGTAGTCCTTTCAGGATTATAGTCCAGCCTTTCAGGCGACCACATATGCGCCAACGGCATAATAAAAATACCTCTTGTAATCTTTTTATTTTTTACACAGTAATCAAACAATTTCTTCAAATCTTCGCTGTCCTGCTCCTTTGAAGCCACGGTCATTAAAATAACTTTGCCGCTTTTTCTCCGCGCGAGATTTTCAAGAGCTTTCAATTTAAGATCCAACGCCTCAGGCATTCCTCTGAACATTTCATACATTTTTTTGTTAAACCCGTCAAACGATATAAGAATTGAGACTCCTTCTTCTATCAGCTTTTCACAGTACTTCTTATCGGCAAGCTTCAGGCCGTTTGTAACCACTCTTACCGAAAGGCCGTAAGATTTAGCAAGCCTGATAATATCAAAAAGATCTTCTCTCACAGTAGGTTCTCCCCCAAAGAGCTGAATGGAGGGTTTGGGATCTAATTTAGAAAGGTCTTCAAAAATAAGCTTAAAATATTCCATGTCCGGCTCAAATTCAAATCCCATTGACGGAACATTGGTAATACAGATTGGACAGTTCATATTACATCTGTTCGTAAGCTCCACAAACGCGATGTTCGGAACCTTATGTTCACACTCCAGGCAATTTAACCCACAGCTCTCATAAGCCACATCGCCCATAAAATCAAATTTTTTCTTATACGCGTCCACATCACTTGAAATCAAGGTCTCATTCATTCCACACTTCGGACATTTCTTGGCAAGGTACACATTGCTGCCGCGTATAACATATTCAGCAGGCACAGTTTGTCTACAGCTATTGCAATAAGCAAAATTAGACATGGCTTTTAAATCTCCTTAAATAAACAACGAGCAGCAAATAGAGAGGTATTCTTTGTCCTGATCCGTGTGTATATTCGCGGCAATTCGTTTTTTTCTCTAATTAAGCGGGATTTGTAAAACTCTGCCAACTTTTAAATCGTTCGGGTTCTTAAGCTGATCTCTATTGGCATCATATATTCTAGCCCACTTTGTTGAATCCCCGTAGACTTTATTAGCAATTTTCCACAATGTATCACCTTTTTGAACTGTATATTCCGTAATCTGAACCTTAACTTCAGGAGCAATTTCCTGCACTTCTTCCCCCATTGCCTTTGACCATTCAGACATGGAGACCTCAATAATTTCAGCTACCATAAACTGGGCATTTCTATCCTTCTGCATTCCCTTTATGTCTCCCACAGGAGCAACCGCGTCAAGCTTCCCACGGCTTATAATCCTGATTCTTTCTTCAGGAATACCGTTCTCAACCATAAAATCTTTTACAGTTTTCCCTCTTTTTTCACCCAGCTTAAGATTATAATCTTCTTTTCCTCTTATATCGGCATTGCCGGTAATCAAAATTGTGCTCTCAGGATTTTTCCGCAACAGGCCTAACCCCCTTCTTAACACGGGTACCGCGTCAGGCCGCAAATCCGACTTATCGGTATCAAAATATATCTTAACATTTTTCAGTACCTTTTTTATCACAATCGCGGGCTCTCCCATACTGCCGGGAATTATCTTTCTGACATAAACAAACCCCCTGTTTCCATAAGGCCTCATATTCCCCGGCACGTCAGGCCACCACCAGTATCCCCCTCTATCTTCATCCTCAACAGGGCTTGGCTTGGCATCTGTAGGCCACCATTGAAAATTCTCAGCGTTCTCCTCAGCAAAAGCCATATTATTGACGGAACCGCAAAGCGCTCCGAATATAAACAAACAAGACAGAAAAACCGCTGTCATTTTCATATTTTTCTCCTCCTTCTTTTTAACAATAATACTTGTTATTACCCCGCGTTTCTTCATTTCACTTTTGTAGATTGATTTTTCATTGTAATGCATCACATAGGTTAACGCAATTTAAAAATAATAAAAATTGATGATTTTTCTTACCTTTTGCTTTATAGTCTATTATTGATTATTTCGAAAACAATCTTTGTTATCGTAAAATCTGAAATCCCTAAATATTAAACAGGAGGATTTATGGCAGAAGAAACAAAACAGGAAAAACAACCTGAAAGCACCATGCCCGTAAAAAAGAAAAAAATATCAAAAATGACGCTTGCTGAAGTCGAAGAGGCTCTCAAAAAGGCTGTTCAGGACATGGGCGGAAGTTCATCAAAATACATTGAACATCTGAATAACAGAAAAAAAGAGTTGGAGAATTAAGAAGGGGCCGTTTAAAAACAGCCCCCTCTTAACAAACTACAACCTTTATAATTTCACTTATCGTCTTGGTTTCTTTAAACATTTTATAAAAAAGTTTTTAACTGACCTCTCTGCTATTATATTAACCGCCTCTTCCAGCGGCATATCGCCTTTTGTAACGGTTGAATAGATTTTTCGGCTCCATAACTTGCCGCCATTTTTATCTGTTACCAAATAGCTCACCTTATTTTCAACATAAGACTGCTTCATAGCCATATCTACTGCCAGGCCAACAGGATTAATAGGTGTCATGCCGACACCAACGATCCCGTCATAGGCAGGATCTTCATCAGTATACATAAACTGAATTATCTCAGCGCTAATTATTATATCAGCTTCCGAAGGGTTGTTAACTACTGTGAAATTCTGTGTAATCCTCGCGCCAAGGGCTTTTGCCATAGTTTTGTTTAGAATCTCAGCTCCCGCGCCGCTTTCACCCGACGTATTCGCGAACTCATTTAGATAAACCTTACATGTCTCTATCTTTTCCAAAAAGTCATATAATGTTTTAGTCTTTCTTAATGCCGCGGTAACGTTTGAAGAAGACAACACTACCATCATTAAAATTAACAAGCCTAAAATCTTTTTCATTTCTTCCCCCTTGTTTTTCCCTGATTTTTGTAGAATAAACCAACCGTCTTAAAAAGTCAATCAAAGGTAATTGACACAGTAAACACTTTTTGCTAGCCTTTATGGTCAAACATATCGTGAGTGATATATCATGAACAGTATAACCGAAGTCACCGCCGCTATCATAATCAACAAAAAAAGGGTTCTTGTCGCCCAGAGACTACCCGGCTCACATATGGAATTTAAATGGGAATTCCCCGGAGGAAAAATCGAAGAAGGAGAATCCCGGGAAAACTGTCTCATCCGGGAACTTAAAGAAGAGCTGGATGTAGATATACAGGTAGTAAAACTCTTTGAAACAGTTGAATTTTCTTATCCGGAAAAAGATATCCGCCTTCACTTTTTTATCTGCGCTATAAAAAAGGGCATTCCTGTTAAACATCAGTGCCACAGTTTTATATGGGCAAATAAAGAAAATCTTAAAAGTCTTGATTTTCTTCCCGCGGATAGAGTTATAATTAGTAAGGTCGCGGAGTTAATTACCTTGAAAAATGTACTCTTTTCAAATATCATGTTCTAAATGCGAGCGAACAAGAAAAATTTTTTATCGGAGAACCCGTCACGCGCGGTCGAAGCTTTCGCGGACTATGCCAGGAAAAACAACCTCAGCATGGAAGGCTCCATGCTTGAAACCCTTTGTAGTAACGGCGCTAACGGAACAGTCTTTGCCAGAATGGGAATAAATTTCTTCGGGATAGATCCCAACCTTGATCTTCTGAAAAACTTTCAGGAAAAGGCTGTTAGGGAAAATTTGTCCGCGAATGTTCATCTTTACAATCAAGAAATCACAAAACCATTCCCCTTTGAAGATTCCTTTTTCGATTATGTCCTTGATATCTCTACGTCTGAAATGCTTGTCAATGAAGCTGATTTTATTTCTTATGCTTCTGAAATAACACGCGTTTTAAAACCGAACGGACGCCTTATGATATCCTATTTTTCTCAAAATGATGCCCTTTATAAAAAATTTACCAATGGGGATTCATCAAAAATTTTCTTTAATAAGATTACCGGACAAAAAATGCGAATATTTACCCCGCCTGATTTCAGGGAAATTTACAATTTGCAGCTCATCCCGGGATTTCAAACAAGGATTGAATACGAAGAGGCCATAGACGGAAAAAAATATAACAGAGAACTTTTCATTATGGTAATGGAAAAATTCTAATCCGGATAAGAACCATGCAAAACTTCCTCATTGCTTTTGAACAGAGCTTTACTTCGATATTTTCAATTTTCCTGATTGGGATACTTGGCTTTTACATCCTGAAAAAAGGAATCCTGGGGGAACAGTGTCTTAATACTTTAAGCGACCTGGTAATAAATGTTACTGTACCGTGTTTAATCTTCCATACCATAATCAACAATTTAAATCCCGGACATTTTATCAGCCTGTGGATTTTCCCGTTCGTCAGCTTTGTCCTATGTGCTGTAGCTTTTCTTATCTCATTTATCTATTCAACGGTTGATAAATCCCTGACAAATAACAGAGGTGTTTTTCGCGCGCTTATAACCTTTCAGAATTCCCTTTTCCTTCCCCTCCCGATAATAATTCTGTTTTTTGAAGGAGAAAGAGAAACCGAGATGTTGTTATACCTGTTTCTTTTCGGGTTTATAAGCGGGTTACTAACTTATGTTTTTTCCCCTCTAATAATGTCAACAGGAAAGAAGGAACACATCCCTGTATCAAAGCTCATACTAAACCCGTTAACCATTACAACTTTTTTGTCGATTATTGCCGTTTTTTTTCACGCGAAAAAATACATCCCGGACTTTATAGGATATCCGATTCAGCTGATTGGAAATGCCTCCGTTCCCCTGATAATGATCTCCATTGGAGGATTTGTCCTGGTACATTATAGAAAAAAGGCAAAAATCAACTATCCTTTCGTTATAAAATCAGTAATTTTTAAGCTTTTTGTTGTCCCGGCAGTCTTTCTTCTGGGCATCTTTATATTCAAGCCGGGTGAAGCTGTTGGTTTCCTGCTTATTCTTCAGGCATCAATGCCATCCGCGACTATCCTGCCGCTCATAGCCAAAAATTATGGAGGGGATCATGAACTCTTAAGTCAATCCATGATCTACAATTTGATTTTTACCATCATCAGCTTCCCGCTGTTTATGAGCATTTATAAAGCTCTTCTGCAATAGGTTTTTCACACCATCCTTTCCCTAAGATAATACAATCTATAAGTTTCTTTCAGTATCAACTGTTGACAAATTACATGACAGGGCTTATCGGACAATCGAGATAGGATTAGGCTTGAATTTCCTGTTGATTTTCAGTATACTTTCCTCGGGAAAGTACAGTAATCAGCAATATATAATAGAAACGGGGAAAATTTTTCATATATCAACGCTGTTATAAGCAAAAGGAGTTATTATGGCAAACGACATAAGTGTCTTTGGTCGTATAGCCAGAGATCTAGCGCGTAACCCCTTAGGAATTATTGCGCTATTTATATCAATGATTTATGGTTTTGCAACTTTACTGTTAAATTCTTCAGCAGACAAACTTTCACAGGAAGAGCGTTTTCCTCTTGTTGTATTTATAGTAATCTTCCCACTTTTCGTGCTACTAGCTTTCTACAGATTGGTTACAAAACACCATGGAAAGTTATATGCTCCAAGTGACTATAAGTATGATCAATCATTTCTATATACGCTGTCTCCCCAAGAACAGAAGAATCGGTTGGAGCAAGAAGTTGAAGAGTTAACTAATTTACCAAAGCGACCAAGTGCTATTTCAGAAAACAAACAAAATACATCACGATTTGAAGACAGAGAAACTATTAAAAATTATATAAGGAATGCAGAAAACCTTGCTATTTCAAAATTAGAGAAAGAGCTTGGTCGTAAAGCTGTTCGAGAAGTCAAAATAGCAGAAACTAATATATCTTTTGATGCTATAGTAGCAGACCGAGGCAAAACAACTATTGCCATAGAGGTCAAGTTTTTAAGAGCTCCCATTTCTGGGATTACAATTATAGACAGACTTCTTTATCAAATAGTGATTGCAAATCATTATATGAAAGGTGATCTTAAAACGATAATTGTATTGGTATATAACTTTGATAAAGAGAAATTATCGAAAACGAAAAACTATTGGGAAAGAAAAATCGAAGAATGTCCTGCAAATATTGAATTAAGATACTATCACTATAATGACTTAAAAAACGAGGAAAACTTATAACAAATCACTGAAGCCGACGTGGAACAGGCGCTTGTGGCAGCAAAGCTGATCTATGTTAATTCCCACGCGGCTTAGTTCAACCGTTCGAATCAAAATCATAAATAAAGTAGCTAGCACCATTTTCGTTGCGATATTTTGCAACCTGAAATAACCCCAGCTTTATGGGCGCTCAAGAGGAAAAATGTATGTGGTCATTTATCGGAGAAAAAATAGGAAGTTTTTTAATATCCCTTGGGCTGAAATCTCTTGTGGATAAGTGCAATCGAAAAAAGCCATCAGGGCTTACTATTGATGAATTAAAAAAGAGAACGCATGTTCTATTTGTAGATGACGAGGATTTTAGCACTCGGTTACAAAGCATCCGGGATGCTGGATGGTCAGTTAATCAGATTAATGATGTTACGAATTTTAATTGCCCTGAAATTGAGCACGCGAATATTATTTTTATGGATTATATTGGTGTGGGGCAGGCTTTAACGCCTACCGATGAAGGAATTGGTTTGTTGAAAGAGATAAAACGTCGCTATCCCGAGAAATTCATCGTCTTTTACTCAGGCTATGCAGGATTTATCCCGGGGCATGAATTTCATGACATTGCTGACGCTTGGATAGCAAAAAATTCTGATCCATATGTATTCGTTGACCTGATAGAAGATGCTGCGAAAAAAATCCATGAATGATGGAATTGTATATTTTGAGCTATGGGATTCAGCGGGAACTCTGATCGTAAAAGAAGGAAGTACCGAGCAATTGGATCCAGAATTCATACTGAACCATAAGAACAATTTTTCAATTGGCTCTTTAAGAAATGCCTATCGAGAAAATGAGCATGGATCTGTCCGAGTAGTAGTTGATAAAAATCACCCTGATTTCCCTGCGGGAGCGGCTGTTCGTCGAGCTTGCGGAATTTACCTAAGTTTAATTCCTCGCATCCAACAGTTCAGAGATTCAGAACGGCAGCATTTCGATGCAATTATCAGAAGATTTGCACACAACCTGATAAAGTTTCAAAAACGGTTTAAGGATAATTTTGCCAGACTTATCTCAGATAAGGCTCGGTCTAGACCTTATAAGGATTTTCAGAAGGAAGTTGAGCGCAGAATCAAAGGTAACACTAGCATTGCAGCGAACGACATTTGCCAAATGTCTCACCGTGCCATTGATCTAGATGCTCAAATAGAAACGCTCAGAATCATTGCTGGTTACGCAGATGCTACGGGCTCTTTTCTTAAGGCTGACATATCCAAAGCTATTTTTCGGTTAACTAACCCGTTTATTGATGAGCTGCGCAAAAAAGGTGTAACCATTGATATTAAAATCAATTCAGACCATTCGGCAAAATACAAGATCCCTATTATTCATGATTTGTTCAACGCGTCTATTTGGCAACTCCTCGATAATATAAGTAAATACTCAATGTCCAATAGCGAGGTGGTAATATCAGCAGACCTTCAGACCAGACCTCAGAAACTATTCATATCAACAACTAGTGTAAGCATCGAAAGCGATGAAACAGATCTTATTTTTCTCGAAGGGCGGAGGGGGAAATATATTAAATCAGGAGCGGCAGGAAAACTTAGTCAAGAGGGCTCTGGTATTGGGATGTACATAGTCCGCAAGGCGTTAAGTTTTATGAACGCAACCATTTCCGTTACAAACGAAGCATTCGTAGAAGAAAAAAATGGGTGCCCCTACAGCAAACACTTATTCATCATTACTTTTAACACGAAAAAAGGGAGAGCAACCGGGGGACGAGCAACCGGGGGACAGAACACCTAATTATTTAAATACTCAACGGAGTTGACAGAACCACCCCATAAAATAGAAAACAGGGTCTAGAAAACGGGGTCTGATAGAAAACGGGGTCAAATCTTTAATCTTGACAAATAAAAATGATAAAAATTTCTAACAATTGCTTCCGACATTGAATAGGCGCTTGCGGCAATAAAATATTGATGTTATGCTTGCGCAACGCGGGTGAAGCAGGCAGTTGAAGCTGTAGAAAAAGTCCTCAAAAAACATTTCAAAAACTTCACAAATATCTTCCCTCTTTCTATAAAATAGACGATAACAACCTGCCGGCAGGCAGGGACGAGACTAAAAAGGATCCCCACAGTTTCTCATCAAATCGCGAAACACGCATGGGAACAGGAGGAGAAAAATATGGCAAGATATAAAAAATACTCTTACGACCAGGGACAGTTGATCCCGGTCTGGTTTGAGGAACAGATACTGCCCGGTACATTTGAATACGCCTTAAGTTACA
>JAGLRQ010000057.1 GCA_023136205.1 Candidatus Auribacterota bacterium | reverse complement strand
AATAGTGAATGTGGATTCAGTTGTTGTTGCTCACTTGCCTAAAATGGAACCGTATGTTGAAGCGATGAAAGAGAATATTTCAGATGCTCTAAGCATAAAGAAAGAAAATGTTAATATCAAAGCTACCACTACTGAAGGCCTTGGTTTTACAGGCCGGCGTGAAGGTATCGCGGCCCATGCTATTGTGTCCCTGTTTAAAGAAGGTTAGGCTTTCGTTGCGCATCACGCAATACTCAATACGAGATATAATACTGGAGTCAATAAATGTTTAATATTATAAAAGCCATTAAAGAACGCGATCCTGCCGCGAGAAATACCTTTGAAATAGTTCTTACATATTCGGGATTTCACGCGCTTTTGTTTTACAGAATCGCGCATTTTCTGCACGGTTTAAAAATTCCCATTCTTCCGAGATTTATTTCACAGTTTGCAAAGTTTTTAACCGGCATTGAAATACACCCCGGCGCGAAAATAGGAAAAGGTTTTTTTATAGACCACGGAATGGGTGTCGTTATAGGAGAGACAACGGTTGTTGGAGATAATTGCACATTGTTTCAAGGGGTAACTCTTGGCGGTACCGGCAAGGAAACAGGAAAAAGACACCCTACGCTTGGTAAAAACGTTGTTATTGGCACGGGAGCGAAAGTTCTCGGGAATATAAAAATCGGCGACAATTCATATGTGGGCGCTAATGCTGTTGTCCTTGGAGATGTTCCTTCCGAATCAACAGTTATTGGTATACCAGGAAGGATAGTTAAGGAAAAGGGCAAAAAGATTTCCGGAATGAATTTTGATCATGCCCATCTTCCCGATCCTATCGCGGAAAGGTTTAATAACCTTCAGGAACAAATTGATAAAATGGAGAATAAAATAAAAAACTTTCATCGTAATAATCGTGATAATTGCTAAATATGAAAATATTCTTATATAATACTTTAAGTAGGAAGAGGGAGGAATTTGTCCCTATCAAAAAGGGTAATGTTGGAATTTATACCTGCGGGCCTACTGTTTATAATTATGCGCATATCGGAAACTTAAGAACGTACTTATTTGAAGACATACTTAAGAGGATATTTATTTTTAACGGATATAAAGCTAAACATGTGATGAATGTTACGGATGTTGGGCATCTTGTGTCGGATTCTGATGAAGGGGAAGATAAAATGGTTGTTGGTGCCCGGCGTGAAAAAAAAACTGTTTGGGAAATAGCAAGGTTTTACGAAGACGCGTTTTTTTCTGATACCGATAAACTTAACATTATGAAACCGGATGTCATTTGCAGGGCAACAGAACATATACAGGAGATGAAGGATCTGATAAGCAAAATTAAAAAAAATGGTTTTACTTATGAATCTGAGGGAAATATTTATTTTGAAATTGATAAGTTTCAAGATTATGGGAAACTCGCACGCAGGAATATTGCTGACCTGAAAGCGGGTTCCAGGATTGAGGTTGATAAACACAAGAAGAACCCGCATGATTTTGTTTTATGGTTTACTAAGTCAAAACATGGCAACCAGGATATGCAGTGGGATAGCCCGTGGGGAAGAGGTTTTCCGGGATGGCATGTAGAATGTTCCGCTATGAGCATGAAATACCTGGGGGGCTCTATTGATATTCACTGCGGGGGTATTGACCATATCTCTGTCCATCATACAAATGAGATAGCCCAGAGTGAAGCGGCTACGGGGAAAAAATGGGTGAATTACTGGCTGCATGGTGAGTTTCTTGTAGTAGATAAGGAAAGGATGGCGAAGTCCGCGGGTGAATTTTTAACTCTCGAGAAATTAATTGATGCGGGGTTTTCTCCGTTAGATTACAGGTATTTTTGCCTTGGAGCTCATTACAGTTCGCAGCTTGTTTTTAGTTATGAAGCACTGGAAAGCGCCAGAAATGGTTTTAAAAATATGAAAGATAGAATTTTAAAACTTAGGAAAATGTCTTCCTCTGAAGTTTTTTCCGGCAGCGTTGAACATTATGCCAGTGAATTTATAAAACAAATAAACGATGACCTTAATGTGCCTAAAGCATTCGCACTTGCGTGGGATCTTATAAAAGATGATAATATTTTACCCTCTGACAGGTTAACTTTACTTTACGATTTTGATTCTGTCTTTGGCCTGGGGCTGAAAGACTTAAAGGAAGAGATTATGGGTGTTCCTGATGAGGTTATGGCTCTTGTCAGGGATCGCGAAATTGCCAGGAAGGAAAAAAACTGGAAAGAAGCTGATTTGTTGAGAGAAAAAATACAAAAAGCCGGGTTTGTGGTGAAAGATACATGCGTGGGAACGGAAATAAAGAAGGTGGTTTAAAATGACGATAAAACGTGGAAAGTTTATTACCCTGGAGGGGCCTGAGGGAAGCGGTAAAAGTACGCATCTTAAGATGCTTGAAGAATATCTTAAAGGAAAAGATTTTGATGTTTTGACCGTTCGTGATCCCGGAGGGACTAAAATAGGGGAACGAATACGGGGGATATTATTGGACCCGGCTATTAAAGAGATGAATATTTTGACGGAACTTTTTCTGTTCGAGGCCAGCCGCGCGCAGCTTGTACATGAAAAAATTAGAGAGTTTTTGTGGGAGGATAAAGATAAGGTGGTACTTTCTTCTCGTTTTACTGATGCTACTGTTGTATATCAGGGGTATGGACGTTTCTTGAATAATGGTAAAATCGGGATGATTAAAAAACTGAACGATATTGTTGTCAAGGATTCGGAACCGGATCTAACAATTCTGCTGGACATAGATGTTAAGGAGGGATTAAAGAGGGCACGTGGCGTGAATAAGGATACGCCTGCAGGCGAATTGGATCGTATTGAATCAGAAACAATTAAGTTTCACAGGGGTGTGAGGGAGGGGTATCTTAAATTACAGAAGGAAGAACCTGAAAGAATAAAAATAATTGATTCCTCAAAGTTCGTTGAGGAAGTTCATAAAGAAATAAGAATACATGTTAACAGGCTTTTGAATATAAAGTAGAATGCGGTTTGCAGACAGGAATGGTAAATGTATTTTAAAGAAATAGTAAGTCATGAGAGGCAGTGTGGTATTCTTTCCGAAGCGATAGATAATGGCCGTTTGGCTCATACGTATTTATTCTGCGGGCCTGACGGAGTAGGGAAGAAACTCGTGGCTGTCCGGCTTGCAAAGGTTCTAAATTGTATGGCCGAAAATAACGGGCCCTGTAATACATGCGGCATTTGCAGGAGAATTGAGGAAGGGATTTATCCTGATGTAAAAATTCTTAAACCCCGGGGAAAAGACAGGATTATAAACGTGGAGTCTGTTGGTGAGCTTCAAAGGTTTGCTAATCAGAAAGCGTATGAATCAAAAATAAAGGTTATAATAATTGATGACGCGCATAGAATGAGGCCGGATGCTTCAAACAAGCTTTTGAAAACCCTTGAAGAACCTCCCGCGAAAACCGTTCTAATACTTATAACCTCCCGGCCTGATATGCTTTTTGCTACTGTAATTTCAAGGTGTCAGGCCATTTCATTTAACCTGGTGCCTGAAGCAGAAATCGAAAGATATCTTATGGACGTTAGAGAGGTTGAAGCAGGTGAAGCCAGGGTTATCGCCTCGCTGTCCGGAGGGAGAATTTCCGAAGCAATTAAACTTTTATCCGATGGTTTGGCGGAGAAAAGAAGCGGATATATTAACTTTATGAAATCTCTGCTGAAGGGCAATGCTGCCGCGATGTTTGATATCGTAAAACGATTAAAAGAGCAATTTGAGGAAATGGAAAAGAACTCTGTTAAAATGATTATGAAAAGTAAAAAGTTGGATTACGGAGAGTTTTCAGGAAATGCCGTGGATGAACTTGAAGATGAATTCAAAGCGGAAGCAATGTCTATGATTCAGGCAGAGAAAGAAGAAATGTTTGGTATATGGCAGTTGTGGTTCCGCGATATTCTTATTACAAAGGAATGCGGAGCAGAAGTGAATATTATAAATAAGAAGGATTCCGGAGAAATAAGGCTTCTTTCGGAAAAAGCCGAATATTCCGGCATAATGGATTGTATCTGTGCGATAGATAATGCCAGGAAAATGCTGAGGTATCATGCTGATTTATCCATGGTGATGGAAGATCTTTTTATAACCATAATGAAAAATTTTAAAAATCGGGAGGCAGTGATATAAATGTATAAAGTAATTCAGGTCAGACTCAGAGAATGCGGCAGGCTGCATTATTTTCAAACAGGTGAACTCGATCTAAAAATGAGCAATTATGTTATTTTTGAGCATGAAAGGGGAAAGGAATACGGGATGATTTCTTCCGATCCCGAGATAATACTTGATGCTGATGTGGAAGAGCCTCTTAAAAAAATATTGAGGAAAGTAACCCCGCGGGACAAACAACAGATAAGGTTAAATAAAAAAGAAGCTGAAAAAGCTTTTGAAAAATGTGTTCAAAAAATAACCGAGCACAAACTTGATATGAAGCTTGTTGATGTAGAATATTCTTTTGATAAAAGCAAGCTGATATTCTATTTTACAGCGGAAGGCAGGATTGATTTCAGAGAACTGGTAAAAGACCTGGCATCAATTTTTAAAACCAGAATTGAATTAAGGCAGATAGGGGTTAGGGATGAAGCAAAAATGCTGGGGGGTATAGGCTGCTGCGGCAGGAAACTTTGTTGTACTACCTTCCTTAAAGATTTTGAAGCGATAAATATTAAAATGGCAAAAGAACAAAGGCTTCCGTTGAATCCGGGAAAAATATCGGGTCTATGCGGCAGGTTGCTTTGCTGTCTTAAATATGAGAATGCTGTTTATAGAGAACTTTCTCAGAACCTTCCAAAAGAGGGTGTTATTGTAAGCACTAAGGTTGGAGAAGGTAAGGTTGTTGACATAAATATCCTGAAACAGATGGTTTTTGTGACATTCCAGGATAAAAGGCAGATATGGTTTCATTTGAGTGATGTAAAGGTTGTTAAGGGAAAGTAAAGGGAGATTGGTTTGAGAAAATTCTATGTGACAACGGCTATAGATTATGTAAATGCGCCGCCTCATTTGGGACACGCGTATGAAAAGGTATGCGCGGATGTGATGAGAAGGTTTAAAAAAGCGAAAGGATTTGACACCTTTTTTTCTACGGGCGTGGATGAGCACAGTCTTAATGTTTACAGGCAGGCGAAGAATGAAGGTATATCTCCGATGGAATATTGTAATCGCATGGTTCCGAAGTTTGTAAGTTCCTGGGAAAGCCTCAACATTGAATATGACAGGTTTATAAGGACGACCGATGATAATCATATTAAATCCGTAAGGCAGCTTTTGCAGAAGATGTATGATAAGGGCGATATCTACATGGATAAATATAAAGGGTGGTATTGTGTTTCCTGTGAGGCTTATCTTCAGGAAAGCGAACTTGTTGATGGAAAATGCCCGGTACACAATAAAAAAGCAGAGTGGTTTGAAGAAGACAATTATTTCTTCCGGCTTTCAAAATATGCCGACAAACTTCTTGAACATATTGAAAAACACAACGGATTTATTTTGCCAACAACGAGAGAGAATGAAATTGTAAATATTATTAAAAACGGCCTTCTGGATATAAGTATTTCGAGAGGGTCTGAGGGTTGGGGTATAAAACTTCCCTTTGATGAGAATCAGATTATATATGTGTGGATTGATGCCCTCACAAATTATATATCGGCTGCCGGGTATTCAGATAACAATAAACTATTTAATAAATACTGGCCCGCGAATTTGCATATAATTGGTAAAGATATAACAAGGTTTCACTCTATTATATGGCCCGCGATGTTAATGTCAGGAGGCCTTACGCTTCCTGAACGCATTTACGCGCACGGCTTTATGACGATTGACGGAAAGAAAATGAGCAAGACCGAAAATAATTTTATAGCCCCTGATGAGATAGTTGGCCTTGCCGGATCGGATGCTGTAAGATATTTTATTATGAGGGAGATGCCTTTTGGGGATGATATGGATTTTACATGGAGTCGGTTTTGGGGAAAATATAATTCTGATTTAGCGAATGACTTTGGTAATCTGGTTAGCAGAACGTTTTCAATGGTTGATAAATATGCCGGCGGCAAAGTCCCGAAGTTTGAAGCCGCGGAAGATATTGATATAAACTATATGGAAAGTATAAAGAGGCCGGAT
>JAGLRQ010000056.1 GCA_023136205.1 Candidatus Auribacterota bacterium | reverse complement strand
TGGGAGATTGTTGCTAAAGCAAACCGGTATGTTGAAGAAACAAAGCCGTGGAGGTTAAATAAAACTCCTTTAGCGGCAGCGCGGTTAGGATGTGTTCTCCTGAACCTCCTGGAAAGTTTAAGAATTATATCATCGTATAGCTATCCTTTTATGCCGGTTTCTTCCGAAAAGGTATGGAGGGCTCTTGGTATGGATGAAGATATAAAGGAAAAAGCATTTGCAAAAGTGAATGAATGGGAAATTCTGGAAAAAGGCAGAGAATTAGTTGCTCCAGGCATGCTTTTCCCACGAAAAGATATAAAATAGTCATATGTTTTGGGAAATTTTTGACTGAAACACAAAGGAGGGAAAACAATGGTTAAAAGAACGGGGTTATTCTTTGTTATTTTTTTAATGTCATTTAACCTTTATTCTGATGATATAACTCTTAAAACAGGTGAAACTGTCAAGTGTATAGTTCTTTTTGAGTCTGATAGTGATGTTACTTATGAAACAGCTTATGGAAAAGTTACTCTGACACGCGAAAGGGTTGAAAATATTGTCAAAGCCTCTAAAAAAGAAAATACTAACCTGAGGCAGCAGTGGGAAAATCAGAAAAGTTCCGAAGAAAAAGTAACCGAACTAAAAAGAAGGAAGGAAGAAATCCAAACCGGAGCGAAAAAGAAATTTGAAGCTCAGCAGAAAAATAAGGGATTGGTAAAATATAAAGGAAAATGGCACACAAAAGATGAGTTAAAGCGATTAATTGCCGAAAAGAAACAACTTATGGAAGAAAAGAAGAAAGCTGAAGAAGAGGCAAATAAGATTGAGAAGGTTGTTGTAACCGAAGAAATTCATGAAAAAATGGAGAAGGACGCGGAGGGCGAATCAAAAGCCGCAAGATCTTATCTGCTGACTAAAGTCAATGACAAGATGGAGGATACGCGGTATTTCACGATTTATTATAAAATTGGCAAGTCTAAAGATGAAAAAATAGGTAGAAATATTAAAAATAAGGCAGACAGAAGTTACAGTACATATATAACCGAAATGAAAATTGACGATTATGTTAACTGGCAAACAAAATGCGCTGTGTATATTTTCGATGAAGGAAGAAACTGGTCACAGACCAAGTCGATTGCCGGCCCTTCAGACAGCACGCCGTATGGTTTTTCAGTAAGCAAACAGAGAGAAATATTTATTGCGCCCTGGGGAGATACGGGATTATCAAATCTTAGCTATACAGCCAGGGAGGAGTTTATTTTGACTGCTGCTGAACTTTTCGGATATTTTTTAGCAGAACTTCTCTGGAAAGAATTTCTTGATAATGAAAATGCCGCGTTGTGGCTGACTGCCGGAACAGCTTCATACTATTCAGGCACTCCAATGTATGGCATGGAGAGATTAAAGAAAGATATAAAGGCAAAGAAAGGTTTCAGGTTCAATGATCTTATCGGGCGCGAAAAATATCCCAAAAGTGAGAAGGATTTCCGAAGGTTTGTCGCGCAGTCCGCAAAATTAGTAGAGATTCTCGTAGATGGTTATGGTGATGACGGAGATCTTGCTTTGTGCAAGTTTGCCAAACTTGTGGTTGAAGGGAAGTCTTTTAATGAGGCTTTTAATGAAGTCTATGGGGAGAAATTCGAGTCTGTGAAAGATCTTTCCAAACAGTGGTACGATGCTCTCAGGGGAAAATAGACTGTGCCATATTTTGACACTCACGCGCATATGGTTTCCAAACAGCTTAAGCAGAAGTTTACGGATGTTCTTCAGTCAGCGCGTTTTAATGGTGTTGAAAAGATTTTATCTATTTCAGCAGATTTACAAGAATTACGAGAAACCCAGTCACTGGATATCTCAAAAAGCCGGGTTAAAATATATTTTTCGTTTGGGCTTCATCCATATTCTGCGAAACATCTGTGTGAGATCTCGGGGAAAATGCTGGATGATCTGTTTTCAAGAAAAGAGTTTATAGCTGTTGGAGAAGTCGGGCTGGATTATTATAGAGAGGTTGTGCCTAAAGAAGAACAAAAAAAAACGTTTAAATATTTTCTCGATTATGCCGCATCGAGAAGTCTTCCAGTCTGTGTTCATTGCAGGGATGCTTATGAGGATGTTGTAAAAATGCTTAAAACGCATTCTGTTGATAACTCTCCCGTTATAATGCATTGTTTTTCGGGGACAAAAGACCATGCCCTGGCACTCGAAAATATGGGTTGTTATATCTCATTTTCCGGTAATATTACATTTCCTAAATCAGATGATGTCCGTTTAGCAGCTGTATCATTGAAAGATACGACGATACTCACAGAAACCGATTGCCCGTACCTGTCTCCACAATGGAAGAGGGGTAAGATGAATGAGCCGTCAAATGTTGCGGGGATAACTGATTATATTGCTGAACTCAGAGGGGAAAGCAAAACAGTATTTGCTGAGAGAGTTTATTTAAATGCTAACAAGGTTTTTGGATTAGAATAAATTAGAAATGAAAATTAGTTATTAAGTTACTGCGTTATTGAGTTACTAAGTATTGAATAATTAATCTGCTAACTTAATAACCTAATAACTCAATAACCTAGTAACCAAAGTAAAGTATGGAGGAATTGTATGTATGCGGTAGGTATCGACCTTGGGGGGACTTATACAAAAGTTGCCGTTATATCAAAGAGGGGTAAGATGGCAGGCAGGACGCATTTTGAAACACAGAAATTTAATAAATTTGATTCCTGGGTTGAAAAATCGGTTTCGGTTATAAAAAATTTATTGAAAGAGAATAGTGTTGCCGGAAAAAATTTTGTGGGGGTTGGCATTGGCGCTCCGGGACATATCGATCACAAAAAAGGGATAATACATACTCTTGTTAATATCAAGGGATGGGATAGTGTCCATCTTGCGAAAGAGTTTAAAAAAAGGATGGGAAAACCTGTTTATGTAGATAATGATGCCAATATGATGGCGTTAGGGGAATATGCTTATGGGGCAGCTAAGGGTGCGAGAAACGCAATCTGTATTACACTGGGGACAGGGGTTGGCGGCGGTTTAATCCTGGAAAATAAGCTCTATCACGGAAGTTTTATGGCCGGGGGGGAAATTGGGCATATGCCTGTTAACGTAGAGGGCCCCGCGTGTGCCTGCGGGGGTAAGGCTTGTGTGGAATCATATGTGGGTAATTCTTATATAGTTAAAAGAACAGTTGGATATCTAAAGAGACATAATAAATCTATTTTGGCGCGGTGGTTTAAAGGGAAGTACCATAAAATAACCCCGCTTGACATTGCTAATGCCGCGAAAAGTGGTGATGCTCTTGCGAAACAAATATGGGATGAAACAGGCGAATATCTGGGAGTTTGCCTGGCGGGGGTAGTAAACCTGCTTGACCCGGAAATTGTTGTTATTGGCGGGGGGGTGGCAAAAGCCGGAGGACTTATTTTCAAGCCCGTGAGAAAGACTCTGAAGGAGAGGGTGATGCAGATTTATTCCGAGAGATTAAAGATTGTTCCCGCGAAGCTGGGTAACGATGGCGGCCTAATGGGATGTGCCTGGCAGGTTTTTGAGCATGGAAAAGCATGAATAAAAAGTAATGTCCGACAATTATCCCGGATTTTGCATTAGAAACACATATGGGATTACCCGAACCTTTTCAACAAAATCCCGTCAGGATTTTCTTGGGTTCGCCCTTTGGGCAGATTTTGCTAATGCAAAATCTGGGATTATCTTATTGACACTTAAAATGTGCTCCGATAATATAAACTGATTTTTATGGTAAACGCGTAAGAAAATATTCAGCTATGAAGGAACATGAATAGATATGTTAAATCCGGAACAAGGTTTGGAGACAAAGACTATGGCAAAGTTTATGGGGGTTATACTATTTTTTTTAGCCGTTTTGGCGCCGACGCTGACTCCCGCGCTGTGGATATGGACTCCTGAATCCGGCAAATTCGTAAATCCGAAGTGGGAACCCAAGAAAACAGCTAAACTTCAAATGGAGCATGCAAGGTCTCTTGAGAACAAAAGAGAATATGAAAAAGCCGCGTATGAATATAAAAAAGTCGCGAAATTTTTTCCTGCTTCGGCTTTTGCCCCGGAGGGGCAGATGGCTCTTGGAAGGGTTTATGAAAAGAGGGGCCAGTATTATGAAGCTTATCTCGCGTATAAGTCTATCCTTGAAAAATATCCTTCTTATGGGCAGGTAGATGAAATTTTAGATAAGATTTATAGGATAGGAAATGATTTTCTTTCCGGGGGGAAAAGGTATCTCTGGAAATTTAAAGTTTTATCCGCGATAGATAAAGCCTCAGAGATTTTTGAATTTATTGTCGAACAGGCGCCGTATTCTGAGCTTGCTCCCAAAGCCCAGCTCAAGGCGGGTTTTGCTTACCAGAAAGTTAGGGATTACAATGAAGCGGTTGAAGCTTTTGAAAAAGTGATTGAAAATTATCCTAAATCGGATTTTTCTGATAATGCCAAGTTCCAGGTAGCCCTTACATGGTATACAAAATCAAAGGGGCCGCAATATGATCAGGAGGCGACTGATAACGCGATAAAGGAATTTTTACAGTTTAAAAGGAAATATCCGGAAAGTGAGAAGAAAGAAGAAGCTGTAAAGCTTCTTGCGGAATTGGAAGACCGGAAAGCGGAAGAGTTGTTCATGAACGGGGTCTTTTATGAAAAAGCGGGTAATTTTGTGTCTTCAAAGGTTTACTACGAGCTCCTAATAAACCAGTATCCTGATTCCAAGTGGACTATAAAAGCGAAGAAGAAGATTTCTTCATTAAGATTCAGGAATTTGGAGGAAACCCAGGAGGCTAAGGAAAAACGGATTGAAAAGGAGAATTTATTGATGGACGGCGGCAAAGAGCCTGGCGGCACTATAACAATGCCGTTGGATGAAGCAGCTGATATAATAACCGGAACTGTTGAAGGTGTGGTGGATACGGCAGCCAAGCCGGTTAAAATTGCGACCGACCCGATTAAAAAAATCTTGAGCCCTGGAGAGGAAGAACTCCCCGAACAGCCGGAACCGGAAAGAGCAGTTGAGAAAATTGATGATCAGGCCAAGGAAACCAAAATAGAAGCAATTACTATTGAGGAAGTTGATAAATGAACAAGATTTTAGCTTTTTTTGCGGTTTTAGTTTTAGCAAGTGCAGGAGGATGCGGATATAAAACCGGTTCTATTGTTCTGGAAGGTTATAAAACTATGGCTATCCCTGTTTTTAGGAATGAAACTTTTCAGGATAACGTAGAGGTTTATATTACAAATTCTGTTATAAAAGAATTTCAACTGGATGGGTCTCTCGAAGTGATAAATAAGGATAAAGCGGACCTTTTACTTACAGGCAAAATAATCAGCTGGAAAAGAGTTGGAGGAAGAAGCACCGGAGATGACTTTCGGACTGTTACTGAATACCTGTTTGAATTAGCTGTGGTGTTTGATCTTTGGGATCAGGAACAGAGAGAATATATTTTCAGGGATGTAAAAATTAAAGCGGAAAACGGATACTTTCTCGAAACCGATCTCCCTGCTGCTAAGAAAAGGTCGATTCCTTTAGAGAGAGAGCAGAATGCTGTTATCTCCAGTTCCGATATTTATGAAACCGAGCGTTCCGCGATGTGGCGTGCCGCTGACCGGGTGTCAAAAAAAATACTGCAAAAAGTTGTTGAGCGCTGGTGAGAGATGCAGTCTAACCGAAAAAGTCAAAGTCTCCAGCCTTCTTATCTGGTTTATGGGGGCAATTTTCTCCGGTCAGAAGAAATTATCCGATCCATAAAAAAACTTTTTTATGATACAGGCGGCGAAGAAGTTAGCGTTTTTCATTCAGAGGATACCAGTATAGAGAGGATTATTGACGAGGTTTCAACGGTATCACTTTTTGGGAGTCAAAGGCTTATAATTGTAAGGGGCTCGGAAAAATTTGGCGCGGCCTCTCTTAAAAAAATTATTTCTTATCTTAAAAATCCTTTTGCTTCAAATTGTATCGTATTTGTATTTTTGAAGCTTTCTCCTGTTATTGCCGGTTCGCTCAAATCAATTTCTAAAGAGTTTATAAAACATTGTCCCCGGTTAAAATCATGGGATATTGTTCCATGGATAAAAAAAGTTGTGGAAAGTAACGGGAGAAAGATAAGCTCTAATTCTGCCGCGGTATTTTCTGAAATGACAGGAGAAGAACCCGAACTTTTGAAAACAGAAATAGAGAAATTGCTTGTATATACCTGTGATTCAAAGGAGATTTCGGAACAGGATGTTTTGGAAATCGTTTCTTCAGAGGGGGGTAATTTCTGGGGTCTGGTAAACAATATTGTGATGGGGGCAGAGGATAAAGCGATAGGCATTTTCAGGAAAATGAATATGGATATTAGTGCGATAACAAAGCTTTTATATGTTCTTCATAAACAGCTTGTTGAGGCTGCCCTTGTTAAATTGATGGTTCGCGGGAAGATGTCGGATGTAAAAATCGCGCAAAGACTGGGATTGGCTTCAGGAGCCTGGAGGCTTAAAAAGATTAAAGAGTCAGCGGCGAAATTTGAAATTGAGAGTTTATTAGATAAAATCCAGGCGTTTGCTTCCGCCATGGTAAAGATGAGGCTTAGCCCCGATAACGCGAGCCAGGCTTTGATGGAAAAATTTATACTGGAACTTTGCGCGCGAGAAAAAATTGAGAATAGTAATTTAAAACGTATAAGAATTTGAAAGTCCGGTTTAAGTTGTTTATTTCAGCAATTTGGCCAGTTTTGATTTTTTTCTTGCCGCGGTGTTTTTATGAACAATTCCTTTAAGGGATGCTTTATCTATAACAGAAGAAGCTTTCTTAAAAGCAGGGCGGGCTTCATCTTTCTTGCCTTCCTCGCAAAGTTTTATTATCCTGGAAGAATAAGTTTTTATCTCGGATATTGTTGCCTTGTTTCTAAGTCGTTTTTGCTCGCTGCCGCGCATTCTTTTTTTAGCTGATTTAATATTGGGCATAATTACCTAACCTCCATAAATTATAGAATAAGACCTGGTTTTCAGATATGGTAATCTAATAGAAGAGCCCTCTGATGTCAAGTATATTTTAAACCTGAAGGGTGTTGTAGATGCTGTCTGACAGTAATAGAGAATTGAAAAAATCCGGAAACCCTGAAATAACCAGAGGGGCCGCCGTTATAGGATTTGCTGTGATTTTGAGCCGGATACTGGGCTTGATAAGGGAAGTCTTTGTTCTTACCATGTTTGACCCATGGGTAACCGATGCCTTTTTTGCGGCGCTTAGAATACCATCTACTTTAAGGCGCCTTTTCGCGGAGGGAGCTTTAAGTGCCGGTGTTATACCTGTTTTTACCAGGTGGCTGAAAACGAAACCGCCGAAGAAGGTTAGTGAATTTGCCGGCGGGCTGCTTGTTACTTTTTTCTGCATATTGTTCGTTGTGTCCATTATGGGTATGTTGTTGAGCCCTCTAATAGTGCGTTTTTTTACCATGGGGTTTTTAAAAAATCCGGAAAAGCTTGATTTGGCCATAGGCCTTACCAGAATGATGTTCCCGTTCATTCTTTTTATAGGAATTGCGGCTTTATTCGCGGGGTTACTTAATTCGGCCAGGCATTTCTTTTTACCCGCGCTGGGCCCTGCTGTGCAGAATATAGTATTTATACTCGCGGCTCTTTTTATATGTCCCATTATGGGCCCGCTGCAGCAGAACATGGTTTATGGTCTTGCAATTGGTGTTCTGGTTGGAAGTCTTCTGCAGGTGTTGATACAACTACCGGCTTTTAAGATGAAGAATTTAAGATTTACATTTTCCCGGACATTTAAACATCCCGCGGTTAAAAAGGTTTTATTGTTAATGAGCCCCGCGATTTGGGGAATGGGTATTACACAGATTAATCTGCTGGTTGACCAGTTTCTGGCGTCGTGGCTGGGTGACGGGCCTATTTCCTATTTATATGTGTCTACAAGGCTTTATCAGTTTCCCCTGGGGGTTTTTGCTGTGTCCATTTCCACCGTTGCATTTTCACATATGTCAGGATTGGCTGCTGAAAACGATATGGAAGGATTGAAGAATTCACTGTCATATTCTTTGAGGCAGGTACTCTTTATTATGGTTTGTTCCACGGCGGGCCTTATAGCTTTGGGCCTTCCGGTAATAGACTTGTTGTTTGGCTACGGGAAATTTGCCGCGAATGATTCAGCAATGCCTACTTATTATTCCCTTGTGGCATATTCAGCAGGTATGTTCGCGTATGGAGGCTCTATGCTCTTTGTCAGGGCCTTTTACTCTCTAAAAGATATGGTGACACCGGTTAAAATCAGTTGTATCGCCCTTCTGGCTAATGTTATTTTAAATCTGATTCTTGTTGTGCCTTTCGGCTATGTAGGGCTTGCTGTTGCCACATCTCTTTCCGCGGTGATAAGCCTGTACCTGCTGGCTTATAAATTAAGAACAAAAATAGGAAGGATACGGGGAAGGGAAATTTTCTCAAACTTTATAAAAACAGCTGTTGTTTCTGCTGTAATGTTTGTTGTTACATATCTTTCATACAGGCTGCTTTTGTACTTTGAAGCCGGAAGGGATGGGATTCTCTTAAAGTTCATAAACGTGTTTGTCCCAATGGGCATTGCCGGGTTATTGGTTTTTGTTCTATGCCGTTTGATGGGAATCGTTGAACTTGATCAAATAATAAAGGCGTTTGCCAGTAGAAGAAATGCTTAAATCCGGAAAATAGGGAAAGTCCCAAGCGAGCGCAGCGAGCGGGTGGACTGTCCCTATTTTCTAATACATTTACAGCAAACAGTTGAAGAAAAGCCAAAGAAAAGATAGAATAGGCTTTAGATTTTAGATTAATAAACCGGTTAGCAAAAAATACGAAATTTTACTAATTGAGGGCAGAGGAAAAGAATAAAGGGATAAAAGCAATATGGATGGGAAATCACTTAACATAACTGACGAAAAACTGCATAAGCTCAAAGAAATTATTCCCGAAGCATTTACCGAAGACAAGATTGACTGGGAAAAGCTGAAAGCCGCTTTGGGTGATGATATAGAATTCAAAAATGAACGTTATGTTTTGAACTGGGCGGGGAAATCCGATGCTTTTCGTGTTTTGCAATCTTCCACTACTGCGACCCTTGTTCCCGCAAAAGAAGAATCTATTAATTTTGATGCAACCGGAAATATTTTTATTGAAGGAGAAAATCTTGAGGTTCTAAAAGTGTTACAAAAATCCTATTTTGGCAAAATCAAAATGATATATATTGATCCGCCATACAACACAGGTAATGACAATTTTATTTATCCCGATAAATTTTCAGAAACCAAAGAAGAATATTTAAACAGAATCGGCGATAAAGATGAAACCGGATTTATGACAAGAGAAGGTTTGTTTAGAAAAAACAGCAGGGACAGCGGGCATTATCATAGCAATTGGCTTTCCATGATGTATCCGAGATTGTTTCTTGCGAGAAATTTACTGCGGGATGACGGAGTGATTTTTGTGAGTATTGATGATAATGAAGTACATAATTTGCGGCTTTTGATGAATGAGGTATTTGGGGAGGAAAACTTTGTTGCAAATATAATCTGGGAGAAAAAATATTCACCACAAAATGATGCGAAATGGTTTTCGGACAATCATGATTATATGTTGATTTATTCAAAAAATAAGGAAATTTGGCGACCATATCTCTTATCACGTTCAGAGGAGGCTAATGCAAGATATAAAAATCCTGATAATGACCCAAGAGGTGTCTGGAAAACGAGCGATTTATCTGCAAAAAGGATTACTGAAAAAGATATTTATGAAATAATTACACCTAGTGGCAGAAAAGTGTTTCCTCCTAAAGGGAGGAGTTGGGGAGTGTCAAAAGAAAAATTTGAAGAACTAGTTGGGAATAATTGTATTTGGTTTGGGAAAGATGGGAACTCTATTCCCCAATTAAAAAGGTTTTTGTCAGATGTTCAGGATGGTATAGTTCCTTTAACTATATGGAAATATACCGATGTAGGCCACAATCAAGAAGCACAACAAGAAGTAAAAAAAATATTTGATGGAGAATCATATTTTGATACACCCAAACCTGTAAGATTGTTAAAAAGAGCCCTTCATATAGGAACCAATAATGATGACATAATCCTCGATTTCTTTTCTGGCTCTGCAACAACTGCCCACGCTGTTCTTGACCTCAACAAAAAAGATGGCGGTAATCGTAAATTCATAATGGTTCAACTTCCTGAAAAATGCGATGAAAAATCCGAAGCTTTTAAAGCCGGATACAAAACAATTTCCGAAATTGGCAAAGAGCGCATTCGCCGTGTAATTAAAAAAATCAACGAAGAACAGGGAGGCAAACTTGATTTGGATGGCAACGCCGATAAACAGGACTTGGGGTTTAAGGTATTTAAATTACAAGAATCAAATTTTAAAATATGGCGGACAAAAATTGAAAACGAGGAACAGCTTGTAGAGCAATTACAACAACACCTTGAATCTTTGGATGAAAACTCAAAGACAGAAGATGTCCTTTACGAACTGCTTTTAAAATCTGGGATTCCTCTTACCGCAAAGATTGAAAAAAAGAGTGGGTTTGATCTTGTAAATAACAATGAAATTGCTTTAATCCTTGAGAAGGTTGATAAGAAAATCATTGAAACGGTTATTGGTGTAAAACCTCAGAAAGTAATCACACTTGATCGTCTATTTAACAAGAATGACCAATTAAAAACCAATACCGCATTGCAGATGAAAGATGCGGAGATTGAATTTAAGGCGGTGTGAGACATGGGCTTAAAAGAAATTTATAAAAAGTTAAATATGACGCATGAGAATGGCCTTTGTGTCGTTAAAGGGGAGCAATGGAAAGGCAAATTACCGAAACGGTTGGAAGATTTAATAGACAAAAAACTTAAACCAGAAGCTTTTTTTTGCTTTGATAAAAAACCTTTGATTCTATTTTACGATTCACCGCTAAACAAACAGAAACTTTTTAAGGCTATCTGGAATTTCAATGAAACTCCAATTGTCATAATAAATGAAGCCGATTCCATAGAGATATATAATGGATTCTCCTATCTAAAAGATAAATCTGCTTTAGATAAATTGGAGGACAGTAAAAACCTTAATAATTTTTCTTATTTCGAGCTTGTTACAGGAAAATCTTTAGAACAATATCAAGCCAAACTTAAACAGCAGAATCGAGTTGATTCTTATCTTCTTGAAAATATCCAGGATGCCCGCGATAGTCTCATCAATGACTATAGTACCAAAGATTCTTTGGCAAACGCACTTATTGGGAAATGCATATTTGTCCGCTATTTGATAGACCGTGGTGTAAGAATTAAATTTGATGGACAATCGCGAAAATGGACAAACAATGAATTTTGCGACCTTTTTGATAATAAGGCAAAACTGATAGAATTCTTCAAATATCTCAGAAGACAATTTAACGGCGAAGCATTTCTTCGGAATGATAACAAGCTAAAAGAGATTCCCAAAAAAGCATTCTCTGTTCTTAAAAACTTGCTAATGGGAACACAACTATCCAGTGGCCAATTATCACTATTTGATATATATAATTTTTCTATAATTCCTGTGGAATTTATTAGCAATGTGTATGAGCACTTTATTGGTAAAGAAAATCAGGCAGAAAAAGGAGCGTATTATACACCAAAATTTCTTGTTGATTATATTCTTTCAGAGACTGTCGAAAAATATTTTCAAGAAAACTCTGAACAATATAATTGTAAAGTTCTCGACCCTGCATGTGGCTCAGGCATTTTTCTAGTTGAAGCGTTAAGACGAATTGTTGAAAGGTATAAGGACCTGAACAATAATAAGATTACTAAACGCATTTTAAAACAACTTGCAGAAAACAATATCTTTGGAATTGACAAAGATAAGGATGCCGTTAATGTGGCTATTTTTTCCGTTTATCTGGCATTGCTTGATTATCAGGAACCTAAAGATATTGAAGATTTTAAATTTCCTAATTTAATGAAAAATAGCAATTTTCATACAGCTGATTTTTTTGATACTAATGCAAAATACAATTCACTTTTTAGGAAAAACAATTTTGATTTTATTCTCGGTAATCCACCGTGGAAACGCGGAGCATCTCAGGATAACCCCTTTCTGCAATACATTACGACTCGCAAACAAAAAGAATCTAACAAAAAGGATAATGGTTATGAATGTGTAACTAGCAATAAGGAAATAGCGCAAGCTTTCCTTTTAAGAACTAGCGATTTTAGCAGTGAGAAGACAAAATGCGCTTTAATTGTTTCCAGTAAGACCTTATATAATCTCAATGCGGAGAAATTTAGAAAATATTTTTTATATAATTTCTTTATTGATAAAGTCTTTGAATTAGCTCCGGGAAGAAGAGAGATTTTTGATAAATCAAATGATAAAGCCATCGCACCTGCCGCAATTCTCTTTTTCAGATACTCATACGGTAAAGATACGGCTTCAAACGAATTAATTCACCTTTGTTTAAAACCAAACCGCCTTTTTTCTTTGTTTAAGATATTTGTTCTACAAAATACGGATATTAAAAGAGTGGTCCAAAAAAGGCTTATGAAGTATGACTGGCTCTGGAAAGTGCTGGTTTATGGTAGTTATTTAGATTTTAATTTTATTAGTAGATTGAAAAAGGATTATAAAACTATAGAGAACATTATTGATGACAAAAACAATTATTTAGTTAAACAAGGGTTAAAAAGAAAAGATGGAAAGAAAAAAGTTAATGTTAAAGAATTAATTGGATGGGATTTTTTAGACATAAATAAACGTGGGCAAATTAAACCATTCTTTATCATTCCACAACTTGAAAAATGGACTGAAAAGTGTGTTGGATATATTTATCGTGAAAATGAAAAGATTGTGGAAGAAGTTTTTACTCCCCCTGTTTTGCTGTTAAAGGAAACTGTTGATGTTTGTTTAAGGTCAGTTCCAGTAATCTCTTTGGAAAGAAAAATATTATTTACAGATAAAGTAACGTCTATTAAAGCAGTAGGGAACAATAAGGAACTTAATTATTATAAATTAGCAGGGTTATTGTATTCATCTTTATTTTCATATTTTATTCTTTTAAAAAGTTCTACTGTCGGAATCATGATAGAACAACAAGTGAATGATAAAGAAAAATGGGGATTTCCATATATTGATAATTTTGAAATTGAAAAAATAGTAAAACAAATTGAAGATATTGCCGAACGTCTTTACAGAGAAGAACAAAAGCCATTAAATTCCCAAGTTTCCACAATAACAATAGAATCAAAAAAGCAGAAACTTGTAAATCAGCTTAATGAGGAAATATTTAAAAGTTTTGATTTAAATAAACAGGAACTTGCCCTTGTTGATTATGCCATTAATATTACAATTCCGCTAATTATGAGGCACAAGGGATATGAAAAACTTTTTTCTCCAATTCCTTTTAGCAATAAGTTATTAAAAGAATATATAAAGATATTTCTTTCCCGTTTTGAAAATTCATTTAAAGAAAAACATCTTAAAGCGGAAATATGGCACACAAACAATATTGTTGGAGTATTTTTTAAGGTTGTGTCAAATAATTCCTCTGATAAACAATTAATTGTACCGAAAGAAAAGAAAAATAAAGAGTTTTTGCGTAGAATTATATCATTGGGTACCGTAAAAGTTACGGAATCCCTGTTTGTTCAAAAAGATATTCGCGGTTTTGAAAAAAAGGGTTTTTATATCATAAAACCAAATGAAAAAAAACTCTGGCATAAAGCAATTGCCTATCTAGATGTCGATGAAATTATGGATGCGATTCTTAAAGCCGGCAAAGAGGTGTATTATGGACAAAATACTTGACGCCTCTTTATTTATTCCCTCATCAGAAATTTATGAAATAGAATTTCAAAGTATTCTTTCTGGAATTACAGCTTGTTATAAGATGATGATAAAAGATAATGTTCGTGTTCTTCCAAATGACGAAAATAAGATACGTGATGATTTATATTCTAAGTATTTGAATGACGACGCGGTGCGTAAGAAAATTAACTTTTACTACAACATCGTTTGTGAACCAGCCGAATATATTAACCATGCGCGTTCAGGATTTGTTGATTTAAAAATTCTTAGCCAAAACAGTCTTAAAAATACAGATGCTTATTATATTATTGAGTGTAAACGACTGGATAATAATAATATGTCAGGAACTTCAGGGCTTAATGGGGATTATATTAAGGATGGTATTATGCGTTTTGTAAGCTCTAAATATTTAACACCTAAAGGTATAAATGGTATGATCGGCTTTATTGTTGAACAAATGCACATCCCTGATAATATTAAAAACATTAACAAGTTATTAAAAAATAATTTCAAAAAAGCAAATACAAAAAAAATCCTTAAACCTGTTAATTTTATTAAAAAATTTAAGTATTCTTATTGTTCGACTCATAAAGTTGTTAAAGGAAAAGAAATAAAACTGTATCATTTAATGTTTGATTTTTCAAAAAATTTGGAGAAATCAAATTGAAACTCCACTTTGACCCAAACCAGCTATTTCAACACGATGCGATAAACTCCATTGTCGATATATTTGAAGGACAGCCTTTAAACCAGGGCGATTTCAGTTTTTCGATAAGTAGTGAAAATTACATGCTTCAGGACGGTGGTGTCGGCAATCAGTTGGAAATAAGCGAAGAACAGATTCTTAAAAATATTCTGGAAATCCAAAAAAAGAATGATTTGACCACTACTGAAAAACTGGACGGAATGAATTTTTCCATTGAAATGGAAACAGGAACCGGAAAAACTTATGTATATCTCCGCACTATTTACGAGCTGAATAAAAAATACGGATTTAAAAAGTTCGTAATTGTTGTACCCTCAATTGCTATTCGTGAAGGCGTATTAAAAAATCTTGAAATAACCTTTGAACACTTTCAAAATCTTTACGATAAGACACCGGTTAATTTTGATGTGTACGATTCCAGGCGTGTTTCCAATTTAA